>NZ_JBRJXU010000053.1:0-5399 GCF_057467645.1 Zarconia sp. | reverse complement strand
TTTGAGCTTCTAAGTGTGGTAACTTTTCAGCTTATATCATGTTCTACTTCCCTCCTGGCTTAAATTTCAGCCCACAAATTTCACAATTGAGCGATCGCTCAATTGTGGAAGAGCTACAGGGTAAGTGTTTTAGTCGAGTGCACTAGCTCCCCATCCAGTTCGTGCTTCCCAAAAACAATCAGAATTCTCCCGAGTGCTTGAAATCATTGTACTGAGGCATATTCGGGCTTCTTAGTTTTGTCAGTCAATCAGCCGGTTGGGTACACCCACTTGTTCTCCCAAACCCCGAGGTAAATCTCCACCGATGGCCGACAGGTCAGGTCGGGAGCGCGCCTCCTTTGGTGCCTATCCTTTGGTCAAAAAAGGACCAGGGCGCTTCCGAAAACCAAATCGCTCTCCCTAAATCCGAGCCGATTTACATCAGCAACTGCCCAGAGTCGACCTCCGATCCGAGGTGGAGTCGATTCCGATGGCGATCGCACTGTTTAATCTAAACTCCAGTTAACCCAAACCGATGTAAGAAGAGCAACGTGCACGCACTGTTGAGGAAACTAAATTCTCCCCTGTCTCCCCGCGTCTTCCCCATTGCGCCCCAACAACCAATACGTCGTCATCAAACCTTTCCCCTTCACCGAAATTTCTCCCCGTCGTTCCAGGTGGTAGTGATGTTTCAATGTCTCGTAAGTGGTCGCAGTCACTTGAATGCGCCCCGCTTCCCCCGAGGATTCCATCCGCGAGGCGACGTTCACCGCATCTCCCCACAAATCGTAAATAAATTTCTTCAAACCGATCACCCCCGCCACCACCGTTCCCGTATTAATCCCGATGCGAATTTGGAAGGATTCCCCCAGTTGGGCGCGGGCGATGCGGACGCTTTCGAGCATTTCTAAGGCCATATTGGCGATCGCGCGGGCAGTCCTAGGACGAGGAACCGGCAACCCTCCCACCACCATGTAGGCATCGCCGATGGTTTTGATTTTCTCCAAGCCGTATTTGTCGGCGAGGCGATCGAAGTTAGAAAAGATTTGATTGAGTAGATTCACCAGTTCGACGGGTTGGAGGCGCGCCGAGAGTGGGGTAAACCCGACGATATCGGCAAACAAAATCGTCACCTCCTCAAACTGTTCGGCGATCGCATCTTGGGACTGTTTCAAACGTCCGGCGATCGCCTTGGGTAAAATATTCAGCAACAGGGCTTCGGATTTTTCCTGTTCCATTCGCAGGGCTTCTTCGGCGAGTTTGCGCTGGGTAATATCTTCCAACACCCCCAAAAGACCGATGACGTTGCCTTTGGCATCGTGGATGGGAATCTTACTCGAATCGAGCCACACGACTTGCCCATCGGGACTCGGTCGAATTTTCGTTTGCATGAAGTGCAGTTTCGGTCGATCGGAGGCGATAATCTCTCGGTCTTGTTCCCGGAAGGTTTGGGCAGTTTGCCGATCGTCGAGTAACTCGTAATCGGTTTTGCCCACCACGGCTTCGGGATCGTCGAAGCCCGCCGCCATCGCCCAGTTTTGATTGCAACCGCGAAACACTAAATCCGTATCTTTCCAAAACACTTGCTGGGGAATATTATTCAAAATCAGGCGCAAATACTGCTCTTTTTCTTGCAAGGCTTCCTCCGCCCGTTTGCGATCGCTCACGTCCCGCGCCACCCAGATGACGCGATCGCTGCCAATTGGGGAAATATTTGCCGCGAACCAAAATTCTTGCCCCTCCAGAGTTAAACCGTATTCGATTTTGGCGGTTTGCTGGGTGTCGAGCACCCGTTGGATGTGGCGAACGAAAGTTTCGGCGCGATCGGGGGGTAGCAAATCGTACTCGGTTTTTCCCAACAACCCATCCACCGGTTGTAGCAGCAGTTCGGGAGACCCGGAAATCACCTTCAGATAGCGCCCTTCGCGGTTTTTAATGAAGATGAGTTCCGTCATCGCTTCAAAAAGTCCCCGCAGTTCCGCTTCCGCCTCGGCCAGTTGTGCCGTACGTTCTGCCACCTGTCCTTCGAGCTGCTCGTTCATTTCTTCGAGGGCGTGGAAGGATATGCTCAACTGAGCCGCCATTTGATTGAAGGATTCCGATAACACCTTCAGTTCGTCGATTTGCACCACCCGATGGCTGTAGTTATCGACAGTTCGATCGAGTTCTCCACTGGCGATGCGGCGACTGGCACGACCGAGATGGAGAATGGGTTGGGTAATCCAGTCGGAGGTGGCAATCCCCAATCCCGTCGCCAAGAGGAAGGCGATCGCGCATAATGCCAGGGTGATGCGGGTGTTGCGGTGAATTTGCGCCATAAAGTCGGCCTCGGGAACCACCACCACGATGAACCAATCCAAACCCAACTCGTCGCGATAGGGGGTCACTTGCACCAATTGGGGGCGATCGTCGAGTTTGAAGGTCAGTTGGGCGGGTCGATCGATTTCCCCGAGGCGATCGAAGGTTTCGAGCAATTGCTCTGCGGTGGTGCGAATTAGGCGCTCGTCGATGTCCGTTGCCCGCAGGCGATGTCGATCGCCGTTATCGTCGATAAAAGGCACTCGATCGGTGGAGGTAGCCACGAGCAAGCCACTGCGCTCCATAATAAACGTTTCCCCAGTTGTGCCCACCTTCAGACTTTGCAGGAACTCGCTAATATCCAACAACGACAGATCGACGGCAAACACCCCCTGCAACTCCCGCGCGTCATCGTAGATCGGCAGGACTGCAGGCAGTGCCACGTTCGGATAAGGTGCCGCCCAAACGTAAATCTCTCCCCAACTGGGACGACCGGCCCGCACGGCCGCCCGATACCAGGGACGGGACAACATATCATAATCGGGAAATGCAGAAAGGAGTTGGGTGCGATCGCCGCGCTCGTTTGTAGCATAGGTCTCATACTCATCCCCAGGGGAATCTTGGGACCAATAGGCGATGTTGAACGCACCATCGACCCCTCGTTCCGCGCCGCTAAAAATTTCTGCTTCGCTGCCAAAGTAAATGTAGCTTGCGGAGTCGAAGCGCTGGATTTGCTTCCAAAAATGTCGCTCCAACCCCTCGATATCCGCTAGATCCAGCTTGCCGATTTCCACGTCATCGGCATTGATTTGATTGATGCGGTGGGGAATTTGTAAGTAACTGTTGAGGCGATCTTCGATTCGAGCGGTAATTTCATCGCGCAACTGAGTCGCTAAGTCTTCCACCGCCTGCTGACCGTTGCGAAAAGAGAGATAACCGACCAGTCCCACGGTTGCGATAACTTGAGCAACGAAGGGAACCACCAGCACCAGACGCAGGGGGAGTTTAGGATTGAGAATGGGATGCCCGAATTTGCTCATGGCTTCAGCACGATCGATCTCAAGATTCCTCCGTTCGTCTGTTGCTATAAGATAGCTTAAGGCGCGGGTTAACCCTTTTTCCCCACACCCTACACCCTACACCCTACACCCTACACCCCACGCTCACCGGAAACCTTCTGCTCTAACGCCGATCGGATTTTCAGGTTTTCAGAACAATTTCGTAATGCTCGACGGTCGGGAACGGTTCGTAAAAATGATGCAGCCGAGCGCGCCATTCTTGATATTCTGGGGATTGTCGAAAGCCAATGGTGTGGTCTTCGAGTTTTTCCCAGCGCACGAGCAAAATGTAACGGTTGTCCGTTTCCAGGCAGCGTTGGAGTTCGAGATCGATATATCCCGGCATCGAGGAAATAATCGTTGCAGCCTCGGCAAATGCGGCTTCAAATTCTGCGGCTAAACCGGGTTTCACATCGAGAATTGCAACTTCAAGTATCATCGATTTTCTCCGGCGATCGAGTTCGGAGGCGATCGTTAGAATTGAGAGCCATAGCCGTCGCCACGATGGTTCGGACAATCGAGTATCTCACCAGTATCTATCTCCCCCCGCTTCCGCCGCTCCCCCTGCTCCCTTCATGGCGAACCCTGAGATCGCCCGATCGCATCTTGAAGGAGTCGATCGCACAACGCATCCACGCTTGCCGGTGACAAATCTTCCAGGGAGATCCGTCGTTCCAGGTTGGGGTAGCTGTGGGAGAGCGATCGCCGATAGCTCGGATCGTAGTGGGACTCTAGCAGGTCTGCCACCAAGGTTTGGCCATCCCCTTCTCGAATCAGATCGTACCATTGGCGAATTTTTTGGTGACCGTGGCGGGAGGTTAAACCTTGGAGTTTGGCCGCGAGGAATTCCCCATGTCGTCCCAAACACTGATACTCTTGCAGCAACCAGTTGACGCGATGTTCGATCGCCAATTCGATTTCCACCCCTGGCGAGCGTTTCATCTGATTCCACAAGGCAGGGGGCAGATAAACTTGCCCGATTTTATTGCTCTCGGATTCCACCCAAACCGGCAAATTGGGATCGAACTGCTGGAGGTGTTGCACCAGCAATGACTCAAAAGCTTTTTGGCTCGGCTGAGGGGTGGGTTTTTCCGCCCAAACTTCCCCCAGCAGGGAACCGCGATGGTTCGCGAGGTCTTCTAAGTCCAATACCTGAGCGCCCAACTGATCTAAGCGCTGGAGAATGTGGGTTTTGCCGCTGCCGGTTGCCCCGGCTAAAATGCGATAGGTGAAGCGATCGGGCAAGTGTTCCAGTTTCGATCGCACGTAAGTTCGATAGGTTTTGTAGCCCCCGTCGAGTACCGTCGCCGGCCACCCGATGGCTGCCAACACCGCCGCCAGACTTTGCGATCGCTGTCCCCCGCGCCAGCAATAAACCAGCGGTGCGTATTCTTTGGGTTTGGCGGCAAAGTGACGCTCCAGGTGTCGGGCAATGTTTTTAGCCGTCAGTGCCGCACCGATTTTACGAGCCTCAAAGGGATTGACCTGTTTGTAGATGGTGCCGACTTTGGCGCGTTCGTCGTCGCTGAGTACCGGCAGGTTAATCGCTCCGGGCATTCGATCGATTGCAAATTCGCTTGGCGATCGAACATCGATAATCTCGCTGTAGGTTTCGAGCCAGGGTTGTTGCGTCAGCTTTGGAGACAAGATCGAGATCGGGCAACCTGCAAGTGGAACGACAAAGGATCGAGCCTCACTTATTGTACTCGATCGCGTTTCGCGGCGAATCTCGATTTCTTCGACCTCTTTCTCGAAGGAAACTAATTTTCCCAGCGCTCGGAGTAATGTGGAAGGCTATATATAGCTCGCGCCCATGGCGGTTAGGACAATAAATTCAGGTTTGGTTTTTAAATACCTGGTAGGGGGAATGCGGCCGCATTCCCCCTACTGTCCTCAATCCTCTGCGCTTAGCTATAGATAGCGTCAGAAGTGTTATGGCGCTTCGTCATCAGTTTGTTTATTTACTACGATGGAAGAAACCGATATTTTCCATTCCCCATTTCCCATTCCCCATTCCCCATTCCCCATTCCCCATTCCCCGTTCCCCATTCCCCATTCCCCATT
>NZ_JBRJXU010000052.1:0-71473 GCF_057467645.1 Zarconia sp. | reverse complement strand
GTATCGGTTCTGGATTGGGATTGGGTATCGGTTCTGGATTGGGATTGGGTGCGGGTTCTGGATTGGGATTGGGTATCGGTTCTGGATTGGGATTGGGTATCGGTTCCGGTATCGGTTCCGGTGTGGGTTCCGGTATCGGTTCTGGATTGGGATTGGGTATCGGTTCCGGTGTGGGTTCCGGTGTGGGTTCCGGTGTGGGTTCCGGTGTGGGCTCCGGGGTCGGTTCCGGGTTTTCGAGTCCTGGTGTAATCGTAATGCTGCTGAGGGTAAACGTTTCACCCGTGATGTTTTCGATCGCTGTTATCGGTGAAAGGGTTCCGTCTGCCGTACCATCGGTAATGGCTCCAGCAGTGCCGTTCGTGGAGTCATCACCGACGATAAATGGGTTGGCACCACCATGTTCGATCGCGATCGCCCCACTGTTCTCTCCGGCGGTAGAAATACTCGCATCCACCCCATTTGCCGCGACAAACGCATCCGTGACTCGCAGGTTACCCAACACAGATGTTAGGGTCACACTGCCACCGGCTGCGACTCCTTGCGCATTAATCGTCGTAACGGTAATATCCCCATCCGCCGATAAATCGATCGCCCCACCCACTCCACCGGTATTTGCATTACTCGTGGCAAAGCTTCTAACCCCCAAGTCGCCGATCTCGATCGTCTCGCCGGCTGTCACGACGATGGTGCCACCATCGCCGCCGTTGCCCGTACTCCGAGATTCCGCTCGCAGGCTACCGGTCCGGACATTGCCCTCAGGTGCAGACAGAAGGATCGTTCCAGCATTGGAAGCATTTCCCTGACCCACCGCAGAGCTAACATCTAATTGGTCGCTGACGGCGATCGTGCCAGTGTCGGAAAGAATTTCGATCGATGCACCATCTGCGGCAGTACCTGTTTGAGTGAAGCTGAATGCATGAACTTGACCGGTAATCTCGATATCGCTCCCCGCACTCAGAAAAATCGCACCCGGATTCTTCCCATTTTGGGTATCGGCGAGCAAATCCTGGGTCTGGATGATGCCATCGGCGAGGAGGGTAATCGAACCGCTATCGGTTTGTGCGGGACGAGTATCGATCGACCCCAAAATCAGATTGGCCCCAGAAATCGTTAGATCGCGACCTCGGGCAACGATCGATTGGGTGGTGTCCATCGAAAAATCTCCCATCCCGTTCCCATCAGCATCGGCCGTAAAAGCGATCGCCTCTCCATCCGGCTCGAATTCTAGGGAAACGCCATCGGCGATCGTAATATTATTTGCCGCTTCAACCAGAACGTTCGCCGTCTGACTCTCTAAAACCCCCGCATTGATGACAATATCTTCGTCTTCAAATTCATCCGTCAGAAAGTCGAATAAAATATCCGGGAACGAATCATCCACATCGGGTGGATCGCTCGGTTCGTTACTAATCGTGATATTTTCCGGGTCCAGGAGTAAGGTTCCCAACTGACCATGAGGAGCGCTCAAATCCACGCGACCGTCAAAGAGTAACGTTTGCTTGCCCGAAACTTCAACAAAACCCGCATTAGAGGGTGTTGGGTGTGGGGTGTGGGGTGTGGGGAAAGCACTGCCTCGGGCGCTGATGTTGCCGAAGAATTGGGTGGTGTCGTCCGCCCAGACGATAACTCGTCCCCCATCTCCGAGTTGTAAGGCATCGGCGAAAATTGACGTGTCTGCATCCACAAAGGTGACCTGGGCGTTGGGAATCGTACCGTTCCCTTGAAAGTCGCCACCGAGGAAAATATTGCCGCCACCATTGATTCCCGATGCATCCACCGTCGCATCCAGCAGCGCCACCCGATTCCCAAGTATCTGAATCGTCCCAATCTCACCATTGCCCGTTCCCCATTCCCCATTCCCCACTTCTCCCGAAACGATCGCATCTCCCGTTTGCGGGTCTAGCTGCATCTGAGAACCCGCCAAACGAATGGTTCCATCGGGATTGACCGTCATCTGGGTGGCATGACCCCAGGTTTGCCCCCCCGCCAGCAATTGAGGCAATGACAGAGGTGCCACGTTCCCAGTGTCGAGTCCCGATGTTGTATTTCCCACTTCCAAACTCAGGATGTTACCCGCAGCACTCAAACGCACCAAACTTTCTCCAGGAACGGCCGTTAGGGTAATGTTGCCCCCCAACGCTTCCAGGGAACCGCTATTGAGGACGGTTCCGCCGATGAAGGTCAGGTTGGCACGGGGATTCACCGCGAGGTTGCCCTCATTGACGATGCTGCCGGGGTGAAGGGGGATAAATGCAAATGTATTGGGGTTACCGGTCAAACTTCCCCAGCTATTTTGCCCCAAAACATCGAACCAGCCGGAATCCCCAAACCCAATTCCGGTGGCAGTTGTGGCGGTAAAATCGGCGGGGACGTTGAGACTGGCGTTCGGACCGAACACCAGTCCGGCCGGGTTCGTGAGAAAGAGGTTGGCATCGCTGCCACTCACTTGCAGCAAACCATTGATATAGGAGGGAGCGCCGCCGGTGATGCGTCCTAAAATATTGGCGACGTCGGGGTGAGAGAGAAAGTTAGCCCTTTGTCCCGTGGATAAACCAAATCGATCGAAACTGTGAAATAAATTCCGTCCATCCTCAGAGAGTTGACCGCCACCGATCTCAACGCCAGAAGCATCTTCCGCGGGGGTGACGACGGTTCCCGTACCATCATTGGCGGGAACGATGGGTTGTGCCAGGGTAGGGACTTGAAGCGCAAAATAAAGCCATCCGAAGGCGACTGGAAAAACTCGAAGCGATCGCGCGCAGAGATTCTGAGAGGGGGAAGGTTTCATAAAATCGAGGGTTTGGAGTTGTTGTGAGAAGAGATGCGATGGCAATCGCCAACTCCTCACAATTTGGAGTGGATGTGGACTATCCCAGACAGAACGTGACAAACACGATTTTTCGAGTGGTTCTTGAGTCGATCGGTTCGAGGCTTAGCACCAAGATATAAGTCCACGACGAGACTGAAGTCAGGTCAGTGAGACGGGATTGAGGGCGATCGATGTTTCCGATTTTAGCGAAAATTTTTCAGGTTGTTGGAGTCGCTCGGTTGTGCCTAGTTCTCTGGATTTGGGTGAGTTGATTTTAGCGTTTGGATCGCCATATCGATCGACACTCGAAGTCATTTTGAATCGATCGCTCGACAACGCAATATTCGCGCTTCCGGATACTTCACCACATTCATTTTGATGAATAGGGGTCGATGAGTCGGAGTCGTATCTCCTAAATCGATCTTCGAAGCGAGCCGATCGAAAGTAGACTGAAAGCAGAGTTTGTATCGACACTCACTTTGCAATTGCCCCGGTTTAAACCGTGCGAATATTAATTTGTTCGACCATTCTCGCTTCTAGGATATCGAGCAAGCGATCGACCGTTTCTCCTACGTTTTGAAAACATAAAGGAGGAATGGGGTCGGCTTCGTATTGAACGAGCTGGATTTGACCGGCACCCACGCCCAAAATTAACACTTCTTTATCAGGTTGGTGGTTATCGATAATGCCCAAAACCTCTCGAAGTCGATCGCCCACCTTTCGATTGAGGGTTTCAACGGATTCTCGCGAACAACAGATAAAATGAGGCGACGGCTCGAGATCGATTCCTAAGGTATCGGGATTTTCATTTCCCGCCTCTTGCTGTTGTTGATAAAGTCCCCAGGCTAAAGCCGCCAATTCCTGCTTGTTCTCCCGAACGAAGAAGTCGAGTTCTTCCTTCCAGGAGTTGCTTGAATTTTCGGGTTGGGGAGTGCTAAATATCATCTGAATATTATCGTATTCCGTTGATGGAGTTGGATCGACTTTTTTTTCGACTCAGATTTTTTCGACTCAGTGGCCACCCCCGATTGTCTCCAACTTTGTTCTTAAAGCAGGAGTTGGAAATTTTACCTTCGACGGTTCGCGGTAATTATAGCAGTTTTCTAGCATGGCAGACCCCCTCAATATCGTCACAATCGCAGCCAGTGCAAACATCCTCAAGAGAGGCTGGGGTCGCGAGTGCTGCTACGTAGAATTAAAAATGCGTCTTGAAAAGTTGAACGGGACTCAAACCGACACCCCCTGCACCCGCGATTCCCGCACAATGAAAAATGCTGACTGTATATCGCTTTCACCGGTTTACAACTGGGTAATGATTTCTGCCGCACTGCACTCGGGAGTCACAGATGCGGGTTTGAAGTTCGTGCCAGTTCGGTTTGAGATCTTCGAGTTGTGGGGAGGCAATGGGGATTTTGGCAATATATCTTCAATGAATCTTCACTATCGTACCCAGCCAGCCAAAAGCAGGTTGAGTTCACTTACGATGATAGATGAATCGAGGGAGCACGCGAAACAGACAAACGAGCCGTAAAAAGCGCTCGCTATCTTTATCATCTTTGGGTGGAGGATTATCGATGGTCAAAATCTTGTTAGTTGAAGACAATGAAATGAATCGAGATATGCTCTCGCGCCGACTGAAACGAAAAGGCTACGACGTAATACTAGCAGTGGATGGGGTTGAGGGCATCGAAAAAGCCGCGTTGCAACCCGATTTAATCTTGATGGATATGGGTTTGCCAGTCCTCGATGGCTGGGAAGCCACCCGAAAAATCAAAACCGATCCCGACACCTGCGAGATTCCCATCATTGCCCTTACCGCTCACGCCATTGCTGGCGATCGTGACAAGTGTTTGAAAGCCGGATGCGATGACTACGATACCAAACCGGTTGAGTTTCCTAGACTCTTAAGTAAAATTCAAGCACTGGTCAAATCTTGAAGACGATCGCCCGATGGGGGAGATCGCACATTTGGGAGATGGGGTGTTGGGGGGAGAACGCGCGCATTTCAAATTTCCTGTTTCCTATTCCCCGTTCTCCGTTCCCCCATAAAGGACAACTTGTTTGTACAATGTGGTGGGAGTTCTCGCCAGGTTTGTAAGATGGAATCGGCTCAAACAGCCCATGTTTTAGTGGTCGATGATAATGAAGCCAATCGCGACCTGCTGCGACGGCGCTTGGAACGGCAAGGCTATACAGTTGCCGTTGCGGAAGATGGCTCTCGGGCGTTAGAGCTGATTGAAACCGAATCTTTCGATTTGGTATTACTTGATATTATGATGCCTCGAATGAATGGGTATCAAGTACTCGAAACCCTCAAATCTAACTCCGCTCGAAATTATCTACCAGTGCTCGTGATTTCTGCCCTTGACGATATCGATAGCGTCGTCAAATGTATTGAACTGGGGGCAGAAGATTATCTTCCCAAACCTTTTAATCCTGTTTTACTCAAGGCCCGAATTAGTGCGTGTTTGGAGAAGAAGCGCCTCAGAGATCGCGAACAAGCCTATCTAAAACAGTTGCGGGTCGAGCGCGAAAAATCGGAGCGTTTGTTGTTAAGTATTTTACCCGGTCCGATCGCCCATCGCCTCAAACAAGATCCTCACACGATCGCCGATAACTTTGAAGATGCTTCGGTATTATTTGCGGATCTTGTGGGGTTTACGAAACTGTGGTCGCATATTTCTCCTCAAGAATTAGTCGAATTGCTCAACGAAATCTTTTCTGCATTCGATCGCCTTGCCGACCGCCATGGATTGGAAAAAATTAAAACCATTGGCGATGCCTATATGGTCGTCGGGGGATTGCCAATTCCCAAAGAAAATCATGCAGAAGCCATGGCTCAGATGGCATTAGATATGCAAGAAGTTATGGAGCAATTTAATCAAGCCAAGCGCGAACCCTTTAGAATTCGCATTGGAATGAATACCGGTCCTGTTATTGCTGGGGTTATCGGTAGAAATAAGTTTATCTACGACTTATGGGGAGACACGGTCAATATTGCCAGCCGGATGGAATCTCACGGGATTGCTAATGCCATTCAGGTGACCGAACAAACGTTCGATCGGCTCAAGGATAAATTCGTCTTTCAAAAACGCGGGACGATCGAGGTTAAAGGTAAGGGCGAAATGACAACGTATTTATTGCTCGATAAAAAAACGTAACTTAAGCATCAAGAACTAATGTTGACAATTAAATATAGCGGTTCTCAAATCAATGAGGGCTGATTTAAAATCTCAAGTCCCCCTTATGAAGGGGAGGCAGCGTCGCCAGAGGGGTTTCCCCAAGTAGAACGACTGCCGTGGATGCGCGGGGGATCTTCCGGACCTCATCCACTCGAGAAACGCTATAAGTAATCTAATTATTTAGACTATTCTCTCAAATTTTATTGCTTTATTTGAAGTTTTTTTCTGATTATTGTTCGCCAAGAATTCAAGACTCAGAGAAGATCTAGCACTAAACAAATGTCAGTTTTACTTAACCCGCCTTGCCGGGATGCTGACTCTCGATGATATTCGGGTGGTCGCAAGCCTCACGAAAGCGAGGGGATAACACTGGGTACAACACCTGAATCGGGAAGAAAGTACTCCATCCCTATTCCCCATTACCCATTTTCTTTCCCTCTTCCCAATTCGGAATTCCGAATTGGGAATTCTCCCGTCCCCGCCCTCACCTGATACAGTCTTATCCAAAACTGACCTTAAAAAATATACAAGCTATTAACGCGGTGTGCGCTCTTTTTGCACTCGCGATATGGTGAGCGAGTAGACTTATCCCCCTTTTCCCCTTCCCCCTCCCCCCCGTACGAGAGGATTTTGGAGAATTAAGTTGCACGTGGCGTTATTAATGCAAGGATTTTGCTGATGGCTGAATACTAATAGCTGAATGCTGACTGCTATCACACTCAATATTTAATTATTTTTTCTAATTTTTTATCCTGAATTCTTCGATTGACCTCAGAAAAAATACCGATTTTTTCAAGCTATAAGATGTTTTTACAAACCGACTATTTTTTTATAGTTACTAAAAAATCATTGGGAAAAGCTTGGAGATTCCTGAGTTCCGTTCGTATGTTGGTGAGTAGAGAGAGATGCAACAAAGCAGCAACCCAATTTGTTTGGGTTGAATCTTCATCAGGGGTTAATCTACGCCAACCACAAGCGAGATTACTCGGAACTCACACACATGAAAACGCTAACCCTCAAGAACATCGTTAAAATTGCCGCCGCCTCTATTTGCATTTCGGCAATCTCCGGACAAGCCGCCAGTGCCGGTGTGATTCGCGGCGGCTGGAACTACGCTATCGATTCTTTTGCAGATGGCGTCCAGAGTGGCTATACTGTCGGTGCGGATAGCGGCTATGAATTCTACGGTATGGCCGTGAAAGAAGTCGACGACAAAGTTTTCATTGGTATTAACTCCAACCTTGCCTTAGATGGACGCTACTCTGGCGGTGCAGCAGATAACAACATCGGCTACGGCGATCTCTTCTTCAACTTCTCGGGAGACAATCTGAACACAGCTAACGAGAATGGCAACCTCATCGGCATTCGCTTCGCCGACACGAACGATTCTGGCGTTACGGAAACCGGGGTCTTCAGCAACGTAGTCGGACAAAATGTTGCCGGACAGAACTCTGGTTTCCGCCACCTCAAACGTCATAACGATCGAGTCAATAGCGTCAGCGATAACTATGCATCCATGGCGGATCTCGCACCGACAGATGAATACTTCCAAGACTACTACGAGCAAAGCTGGTCGGTTCCCAACTCCATTGCCTCGGGAACTAAAATTGGCGATATTGCCATGTTAGACGAGACAGCTTTGAGCGGATTGGGTCTCGATTTCGGACATTTCAATGCCACGGGAACCTACACCTTCGGCTTCAGCTTCGATCGCGCTTTGTTACCCGGTAGCGACTATATCGCTCACTTATTTGCCGAGTGCATCAACGACGGGATGGCGATTGCGGGTAATCTTTCCACGCAGGCGCTCAGCGATAATAGTGCTTCCGTGCCCGAACCCGCCAGCTTAATGGGTCTGGCTGCCGTTGGCTTAATCGGTGCAAGTGGCAAACTCCGCAAGCGCAAGCAGGCTGACAGCTAGTTCTAAATCGAGATCGACCGAGTCGAGGTGAAGTCAAGAAAGATCTATTGAGATTCTAATGAAGGTGCATCCTCTCAGATCGGATCGATCTCCTTCTCTAAGAAGTCGATATCTCTTATCTTGAAGACCTCCAGTTCGGCACAAAACTATCAATTTTCTACACCCACATGCTAGCTTCCCACCACAGAGGCTAGCATTTACTTTGCATTTACTTTTAAGATCGATCGCATATCGAGTCATACCGAATGTGTCGCCATCATGAGCAATACCATTGCACCTTCTAAAGGGAACGATCGCATCCCTGCTACTGACTTGGCAACCGATGCGAGCAATCCTATGGGGGATTTCATCCAAGAAACAATCGCCCTCACCCGACGGCTGTTCATCCAACTCCAGCGCCGTCCCTCCACCCTGATTGCCGGCATCGTGCAGCCGCTGATGTGGCTGATTCTCTTCGGGGCGCTGTTCCAGAACGTTCCGGCTGGGTTATTCGGGGAAAGCCAAAATTACGCCCAATTTCTCGGGGCGGGTGTCATCGTGTTTACTGCCTTTGCCGGGGCGCTGAATGCCGGTTTGCCGGTAATGTTCGATCGCGAATTTGGCTTTCTCAATCGCCTGTTAGTCGCCCCCCTCGCCTCTCGATTTTCGATCGTAGTGGCATCGGCAATTTTCATCGTCACCCTCAGTTTCATCCAAACGATCGTCATTATTGCGGCTGGGGTTTTTGCTGGGGCTGGATTACCTGGAATTGGCGGGTTAATCGCGATCGCCTCGATTTTGTTCCTCCTGGTTATCGGCGTGACGGGACTCAGTTTGGGCTTGGCGTTTGCCCTTCCCGGACATATCGAACTCCTAGCGGTTATTTTCGTGACGAACTTACCCCTACTTTTTGCCAGTACTGCCCTGGCCCCCCTATCTTTCATGCCGCGATGGTTGCAGTTTGTGGCCAGCCTCAATCCCCTCAGCTACGCTATCGAACCCATTCGCTACCTCTACTTGCACGATGACTGGAGTCTGGGTAGCGTGGTGATGGAAGCCCCCTTCGGTTCGATTACGTTTGCTGGGGCGTTGCTGGTTTTACTGGGGTTTGCCACCGTTGCCTTGCTGAGTATCCAACCCTTGTTGCGCCGTCGCTTTGCTTAATGTCAAACTGCTGTGCCGAATTTCCGCCGCCAGGGCGATCGCTCCCTCAATGTCTCACAATTCCCAGCACATCCGTAATAATTGTTCTAATAGCGTTTTTGTCAAATACAACTGGAGAGTAATGACAGCAAGAATCACGAACAATTCCAGACAACATCGATCGAATCGTTGGGCGATCGCACTGATAGCTGCAATGGGAACCGTTACCTTTGGGTTACCTCAAGCGAGTACGGCTCAAGAATACGAGGACGATACGATTCAGCCTCTCGACCTTTATCAAGATAATACCCAGCAAGAATCGAGCGAAGTGGACTCGTTTTTGGGCGAAACCGGGAACGGTTTGAATATTTACGAAATCCTCAATCGTGCGAATCTGGCTCGCGATCGCAACGTGAGCGATTTCCTCGGCGCACAAGAGGAAAATCTACTCGATACGGCTTCCGATTTTCGCACCCGACAGCTCGAACTGATTCGCCAACAACGCCTCGCCGAAGAGAATGCTGAGGTTCTTGAAGTGATGGATTCCGAGGCAGGAGATATCGCAGAATCTGAAGAGTAAAGTTTTAGAGGTCATTCTTCATTTTCTAAGGGAGTAATTGGAAGGGGTACGTCATTGTATCCCTTTTTTTCGATCGCGCTCGATCGCGATAGGATTAACAGTTAGGCTCTTTCTACCCCGAGAATTCTCACCCAACAAATTGATGGCAGACGCACCCAAAGAGGCAACCGAGACCGATCGCAAATCGAGTATCTGGCAGTCCCAACGAGAAAATATTCAACTGGCGATCGTTGCCCTCGGTTTAGCCTTCCTGATTCGGACATTTATCGCCGAACCCCGTTACATTCCCTCCGACTCGATGTTACCGAGCTTGAGAGTCAACGATCGACTCATCGTGGAAAAAGTCTCCTACGATTTTCGCGCCCCCCAACGGGGTGAGATTGTCGTGTTTAGCCCCCCCGCGCAATTACAACGTCTCGGATACGACAAAAACCAGGCATTTATCAAGCGCACAATCGGTTTACCCGGTCAAACCTTAGCGATTCACGATGGGCGAGTATTCGTGGATGGCGAACCTCTCCAGGAAGACTATATTGCCGAACCCCCTGCCTACGAATGGGGACCGAAAACCGTGCCCGAGGGAAAGATTTTTGTCATGGGAGATAACCGCAACAACAGCAACGATTCTCATATCTGGGGTTTCTTACCCCAAAAAGATATTATCGGTCGGGCGTGGCTGCGCTTTTGGCCTTTTGCTCGTATCGGTTCCATTTAGCCGCATTTCAAACCGAGTTGCAAACCGAATCTCAAACATATGGCGATCGGAGTTGTTTTAGAAAACGTCTACAAAAGTTTTCCCGCGCGAGGTTCGATCGCGTCGAAGACCTCCCCAAATGCCGCTCCCCCCACTCCCTCAACTCCAGAGAGTAATGCCCTCGCGGTTTTGCGCCGAATTAACCTCACGGTGCGATCGGGGGAGTTCATGGTGCTGGTGGGGCCGTCTGGTTGCGGGAAAAGTACCCTTCTGCGCCTGATGGCTGGGTTGGAATCCCTAACGGGGGGCAACATTTGGGTTGGAGATCGGTTGGTGAACGATCTACCCCCGAAAGCGCGCAATATGGCGATGGTGTTCCAAAACTACGCCCTCTACCCGCATCTGACGGTTTACGACAACTTAGCTTTCGGACTGCGACGCATGGGAGAAGAAGGGGAAGAGGAAACCTCGTTCCGCCTGCAAAATCTGGGGGTTCGTTTACTCGAAGCCGCCACCCGATCGCTTCCCTGGGATCGTCGGTATCGATCGACGCGCGAAGGTCAAATCGAGCGTCAAGTGCGATCGGTTGCCGAGATGTTACAAATCGAATCCCTCCTCGATCGATTGCCCAAACAGCTTTCTGGAGGGCAAAAACAGCGGGTTGCCCTGGGACGGGCGATCGCCCGCAACCCCCAGGTGTTCCTGATGGACGAACCCCTCTCTAATCTCGACGCGCAACTGCGAACTCAAACGCGAGGTCAAATCGTCCAACTCCAGCGCCAACTGGGAACGACGACGATTTACGTCACTCACGATCGCACCGAAGCGATGACCATGGGCGATCGCATTGCCGTGATGCGCGACGGGCAAATTCAGCAAGTCGCCCCACCCCTGGAAGTTTACAACCATCCGGCAAACCGGTTCGTCGCCGAGTTTATGGGGTCGCCGCCGATGAACTTTTTAACCGCCCAGATCGATCGCCTCACCCTATCGATATCGCCCCGATTTCGTCTCACCCTACCCCAGGAAACTTGGGAAACAACCCTCAAACCCTATAACGGGCGATCGCTGCTGGTGGGAATTCGTCCGGAACACCTGAGTTTGAGCGTTCCAGCGACGCGAAACCTGTTAGTGCGAGTGGATAATGTGGAAACCCTCGGCAGCGATACCTATCTATCGGTGACTTCGGTAGAACTGGAAACAGAAGTTCGCCTACAAGTGCGCCTTCCCCTAGAACAGGCGATCTCACCGGGCGATCGGTGTTGGCTATCTCTGTCCGTTGACAACATACACCTCTTCGATCCGGAAACGGAAAGAGCAATTTCAGATCGAGTTCGGTTGAATACTTAACCTCAGTTCGGGTTAAGAGTCGATTTCACTGGCTCAACGAGAGAATGCAGGTTTGAGACCGACAAATGCTGAAAATTAGTAAGGACAAAATCCGGGTTTCAGCTTATCCCGAGTTCACGTTACTTAGCCTGGATCGTTCACTAAACGCGAAAATCTCGATCTCAAGCGAACATCACGAAAATAGACTGTTTTTCGCGTACATTGCCAGCTTGCTGCTTAGAAAAGGCTTTGAGCAATTTCGATCGAACCTGATGAATAGTGCAGGTTCGAATTTCCCATTCCCCGTTCCCCATTCCCCGTTTGCCCTTTCCAATTCCGAATTCCGAATTCCGAATTCAAAATCAACTTTTCCCCTTCAAAAACTGCAACCAATCCCCCTCAAAAGACTTTCCTTTCAACATCCGATTCCAATACACCCAAGGCAGGACGTTCTTTTTCAAAAACCACATACTGTAGCGTTCTTGGCTGGGGTCGAAGGGAAATGTGGAAGTGGGTTTCAGACTGTAATCGAACTCTGCCATTACCGTTTTCCCGTAACCGGTAATCAAAGGACAGCAGGTATATCCCCCATACTCCCCGCTTTGAGAACCCGATTCGATCGCGCTTAACAAATTTTGCACCAGCACTGGGGCTTGTTTGCGAATGGCAGCCGCCGTTTTGGACGTCGGTAACGAAGACGCATCCCCCAAGCTGAATACGTTGGCATACCGGTTGTGTTGCAGTGTCTCCCGGTGGACGTCCACCCAACCCGCGGAGGAAGCCAGGGGACTCTGGGCGATAAAGTCTGGGGCACTCATGGGTGGGGCGACGTGAATCATGTCGTAGTGAATGCTGACTTCTTCGACCCCGTCATCGGTAGTGACATCGAAGATTGCCTCCCGAGACTCGGACTTAATTTCCTTGAGATTGTGTTTGAACTTAACCTGAATGCCCCGCTCCTCGACAATTTTATCTAGGGTGGCGCGATATTCGGGTACGGCAAACATACTCGCCCCGGCATTGCAAAACATCACCTGAGTGCGAGTCCCCACATCGCTTTTGCCTTTAAAGACATCATCGGCGAGGTACATAATTTTCTGGGGCGCACCGGCACATTTAATCGGCGTAGCGGGGAAGGTGAAAATGGCCGTCCCGCCCTGGAAATTTTGTAGGGTTTCCCAAGTGTACGGGGCGTATTCCTTAGAATAGTTGCTGGTTACGCCTCCTTTACCCAGGGCTTCCGGGAGTCCTTTAATCAGATGCCAGTTAATTTGAATGCCCGGACATAGGATTAAATAATCGTATGTCACCCGCACTCCGTTCTCGGTGGCGATCGCATTGTCATCGGGTTCGAGTGTCACCACCGAGTCCCGAATCCACGTTACCCCCTCGGGAATGCAATCTTTTTCGTTGCGTTCGGTATCGCTCATCTCAAACACCCCACCGCCGACGAGCGTCCACCCCGGTTGGTAGTAGTGCTTATCCGAGGGTTCGATAATGGCGATGTCTAACGAGGGTTTGCTCGCCAGCAGTTGAGCGGTCGCAGTAATTCCGGCCGCCCCACCCCCGACGACGACGATTTGATGGTGACGAGTCGATGGAACCGATGAGGGGGTTTGAGATTGAGTTGGCATCGATCTATTCTAGGTATTGCACGCTGATAATTCGGCGATCGCCCGATCGAACTGTCACTCGATCGACGCAACCATCAGGATTTCACATCACACCGATGGCGCGAAACGAGTCTTGTCTTGGAGTTGACCGTTAGTCGGGGCGAATTCCGAACATCTTACCTCGATCGACACCCGGCAAAATACGAAATAAATCTAAAGTTTTTGCGGGTGCCGCACGATTCGATATCCACACTGGCACTTTCCTTTCTACGTCCGGACAAGGAAATGCTGTTCGCAATGGATGCGATCGTTCGTCAAACGTCAATAAATTTATACGGTTTTGCCTTCGTGCCTCCCTTTTCAACCAACACTCCCCCTCACCGCGTCTGCGCGTCTATCCAACGCTTTCCTCCATCACCGATACCCATTGGTGAAAGGCTAAGAAAATTGCTCGTTTGTCAAGCCCCAGATTGAGTGTGACGACTCGATTGACTATTGAGATTTAGAGGGTTTCCGATGATGGATCGACCCTGAGATCCCCGACCCAAAACCTAAAATCATTCCCCGTTCCCCATTCCCCTTGAATTGCGGCACACAACTCATACTGCCTCACCAATGTCCGATACCTAACCCCGCACGTACCGATGGAGATAAGCTAAACCCGCTCCGCCAGACTCCGCAAGGATACTGATGGCTCGATACAGTGCGACGGCACTCAAAATCATCCCTGAAGAAAAATGCTGTTCTAACATCAATAGGGTACTCGCTTCAAAAACCCCCATGCCCCCCGGGGCACCGGGAACGATCAACCCCAGCAGCCATGCCAGACTAAACGCACCGACGATCAGTGGAATTTGTTCGGGGGTAAAGGAACCGACAGCGGAAGCAATCAACAGGAAACCTGCACTGCGCAGAATCACGAACCCTAATTCTCCCAACCACGGGCGCAATGGGTAGCGAGAGATTTCAAATTGTGCGCCCCCCGGTGAGTCGGGTAGCATCTTCGCTTTAGCCTGACTCAAACGTTGGGCGATGGGGTTGAGAATCTGCGGGTGAATGCCAATGGCGACGGTCACAACACTCAAAGCCTGTAGCCCTCGGGTTCCCGACTCAACCCCCAGCAAGCCGATTGCTAGGGCGGAGGCAGCCATCAGTAACGGTTCCATCACCACGCTCAGGGTAGCCGCTTCTAAGGCAATTTCGGTTTCTCGCACCGCCGTAATTCGTTGGTAAAAATGCCATACATTTCCGGGAAGGTACTTGGCAATATTCGTAGTTAAAAAAGTCCGAGTTGCCCAAACCATATCAACGGGTTGGTTAAATTCTTTGAGAATCCAACCCCACACCCAACCCGCCCAACTGTGGGCGACCAAAGTCACGCCAAAAGACAAGCCCAAATACATCCATGCTTGCGAATCGAGTCGGATAGCACTCACCTCATGCCAATTGTGTCTGAGAGCAGTGGCTAAAAAAAAGAGGGTGGCCCCGAGGATGACCCAACGCAAGTAAGGTTTGACCTTGGTTAAAGCTTGCTTCATAAAAGTCCCAGTTGTGGTTAAATGTGTTAGCTTATTTACCATCAACCCGATAAGGGGCTTTTGTTCGAGCATTTTGCGCCACTGATGCGCCCGGCCCGACTAAGCTGAGCATATGATACCCCATCGGTTCGGCCGGGGGTTACCTTTCAAAATTCATACACTATTCATTCAATCGAATTAATAAACGCACATGAGTGTTAGCATCGTTACGGGTGTCGCTGGATTTATTGGGTCTAACCTCGCTCAAACGCTTTTAGAGCAAGGTCATCAAGTCATTGGAATCGATGAATTTAATGATTACTACGACCCGACATTTAAGCGAAATAATGTTTCGGAAATTGAAAAAAATCCGAATTTTAAACTGATTGAGAAGAATATCTTATCAATTGATTGGTCTGAGTTACTCCAAGATGCGGAAGTGGTTTACCATCAAGCCGCACAAGCTGGCGTTCGGGCGAGCTGGGGGGGTGGCTTCCGAGATTATACGGAACGCAATATTAATGCGACCCAAGTGATGCTCGAAGCCGCTAAAGAAGCCCCGAACTTGAAGCGATTGGTGTTTGCTTCGACGTCTTCTGTTTATGGGAATGCTGAAACGTTTCCCACCAGTGAAAAAATTTGCCCCCAACCAGTTTCCCCTTACGGCATTACGAAACTTGCCGCAGAACGGTTGTGTTTGCTTTACCATCAAAACTTCGGCGTTCCGGTGGTGGGATTGCGCTATTTTACGGTTTACGGTCCCCGTCAGCGACCGGATATGGCGTTTCACTTATTCTTTAAGGCCGTACTCGAACAGCAGCCGATTAATATCTACGGTGACGGACAGCAAACGCGAGATTTTACCTTTATCAGCGATGCAGTCGCCGCGAATTTAGCCGCAGCGACTGCACCGGATGCCCCTGGGGAAGTGTTTAATGTTGGTGGTGGCTCTCGGGTGGTTCTCGCAGAAGTGATCGATACGATGGAACAAATTGTCGGCACCCCCATTCAACGCAGTTATGGGGAAAAAGCCCGAGGCGACGCGCGCCATACTTCGGCTGATGTCTCGAAAGCCCAACGGATTTTGGGATACAAACCCCAGGTTTCTCTGCCCGAAGGACTCGCTCGGGAATGGGAATGGATTCAGGGGTTGGGTCGGTATAGCCCCAGCTAGTGGTGATGGGGAGATAAGGGAGAGGGGGAGATAAGGGAGAGGGGGAAGACAAGGGAGAGGGGATTTAGCGTCGCGACTGACCCATTGTCAATTCTCCGTTGGCTGTTCCCTGGCTCCCATTTCCCCGAAGCCTCCCCAAGCTTCCGATATGCCCACGTTCTACAGGTTATGACACCAACAGTTGAGAGTTTGCTCGATCGCGCTCTATCCGGTCGAGATTTGACGCCCCAAGAGGGGGTTATTTTGCTGCGAGCAACGGAACCCGAACACATCGAGGCGATTCGAGAAACGGCCGATCGCTTGCGATACCGGCAGGTGGGGGATACCGTCACCTACGTTATCAATCGCAATATTAATTTCACCAATATTTGCGAGCAGCACTGCAGTTTTTGCGCGTTTCGCCGAGATGAGGGTGAGCAGGGGGCTTATTGGCTTGACGAACGGACGATGCTCGAAAAGTCGGCAGATGCGGTGAGGCGAGGGGCGACGGAAATCTGCATGCAGGGGGGATTGAACCCAAAGGCGAAGATGGGTGGTGCATCGTTGCCTTATTACGTCAATCTGGTGCGATCGATTAAGAATGCGTTTCCCCAACTCCACCTCCACGCTTTCTCTCCCCAAGAAATTCAGTTTATCGCTCGTGAAGATCGTCTCAGTTACGTCCGGGTTATTGAAGCGTTGCAGGAGGCGGGAGTCGGATCTTTACCGGGAACGGCAGCGGAAGTGTTAGTCGATCGAGTTCGTCAGATTATCTGCCCGGAAAAAATCGATACGGCAACCTGGCTCGAAATTGTAGAAACCGCTCATCGCTTGGGAATGCCAACCACGAGTACCATGCTCTGCGGGCATATCGAAACCCCCGAGGAGCAAATCATCCATCTGATGCACCTGCGATCGCTCCAGGAACGAGCCATTTCACAGGCCTATCCGGCTCGCATTACGGAGTTAGTTCTGTTACCCTTTGTAGGAGAAGATGCACCGCCTCCCCTACGCCATCGCGTGGGACGAGACCAACCGGTGTTGGCCGATGTGCTGTTGCTCGGTGCCGTAGCACGGATTTTTTTGGGGAATTGGATCGTCAACCATCAGCCAAGTTGGGTGAAATTGGGATTGGCTGGGGCAACAGAAGCTCTCAAGTGGGGCTGTAACGATATTGGCGGCACGTTGATGGAAGAGCACATCACGACAATGGCCGGAGCGAAAGGGGGGACTTGTATGGAACCCGAAACCCTCCAAGGGGCAATTCGCTCGCTCGAACGATCGGCTCGCCAAAGGGGGACGCTGTACGATCTTGTGGGGAGCGATGGCAACAAAAATTACCGTGATTTTTCTCAATTAGTGGCTAGCTCTCAAAAGTTGAGTTAACTTACGTTAAGGGAAACATCAATTGATGTTTCCATTTGAGAGAAAATACCGTACAAATTTCAAGAGTGAAAATAAATAGTAAATTATTTACATTGGAGGTGTAAAATTTTGCCATCTTTCACTTTTCGCGGTTAAAACTAAAGAGCAAACGTGCATTTTTTGTGAAAAAAGCTACAATCGGAGAGGTCTAAATTAGATCGATCGTCAAAAAATTCAGAGGTGCTTCTGCCCAGCCGGGTGTTTGTGAGGAAGTAGCCTAACCAGACTTAAAGCAAACTGGTAGACAATCCAAAACCAAAACTTTTCAGATATGCTGCCAGAGCGCAAGTCTAAAATATTGTTCACTAACGCGATAAATTGCGTTTAACTTTGAATTGAAGGAGCATGAGGAACGCGGCATGACCCAGGCTAATAATGTACTCGCCACTGTCGATCGCTCGGATGCAACCGCCGTCGATCGCTCGGATGCAGAATTCGAGGTATTTGCACGGGAAGAACTCATCGAGCGAGATGAAGATATACTCCCCGATTCTGCAGAAGAAGTGGATGAAATGGTTGTGGTAGATGATGAGAAAGCGACCAAAGCTCGCTCGTCTCGTCGCAAGACAACAACGAGAAAGAAACACTACACCGAAGATTCGATCCGCTTGTACCTGCAAGAAATCGGTCGAATTCGTTTGTTGCGAGCAGATGAAGAAATCGAATTGGCTCGCTCGATCGAAGACCTTCTCTATCTCGAATCCCTGCGCGAACAGTTAATGGAAGAGCTGGGTCAAGAGCCACGCGGAATTGAATGGGCTAAGCTCGTTTGGATCGCCGATGAGATTCGAGAAGAATTAACGGAAACCACGGGTAAGAAACCTCCAGTCGATGATGATAAGTTTCAAACTCGACTCGAAGAAACTCTCGATAGTCTAGACGCCGAAACGGAAGCGAAATGGAGCGCGGTCGCAGATCGATATCTGGCGCGATTCCGCCATCGCTTGCATAAAGACCGACGAGCGAAAGATAAGATGGTGCAATCCAACCTACGCTTGGTCGTGTCGATTGCCAAAAAATATATGAATCGAGGACTTTCTTTCCAAGATTTGATTCAAGAAGGAAGTCTAGGTTTAATTCGTGCCGCCGAGAAATTCGACCACGAGAAAGGATATAAGTTTTCCACCTACGCAACCTGGTGGATTCGGCAAGCTATTACTCGCGCGATCGCCGATCAATCTCGCACGATTCGGCTTCCGGTTCACCTGTACGAAACCATCTCGCGCATCAAGAAAACCACGAAGCTGCTCTCCCAAGAAATGGGACGCAAGCCTACAGAAGAAGAAATCGCCACTCGCATGGAAATGACCATCGAGAAGCTGCGGTTTATCGCTAAATCAGCCCAGTTACCGATTTCTCTAGAAACTCCCATCGGTAAAGAAGAAGATTCTCGCTTGGGAGACTTCATCGAATCCGACGGCGAAACCCCCGAAGACCAAGTTTCCAAGAGCCTGCTGCGCGAAGACCTCGAAAGCGTTCTCGATACCCTCAGCCCCCGCGAACGGGACGTTTTGAGATTGCGTTACGGTCTTGATGACGGTCGGATGAAAACCCTCGAAGAAATCGGACAAATTTTCAATGTCACCCGCGAGCGGATTCGGCAAATTGAAGCCAAAGCCCTGCGGAAGTTGCGCCACCCCAACCGCAACAGCATTCTCAAAGAGTACATTCGCTAAAGTTTGAGGAGCCAGACTCCGATAACGACGTCAGGTTCGGTCGCAATCGTCCCGATAAATTACCGAGATAATTGACCGGTTCGCTCGCCTGCGACTTAACCTCGACTCGCTATCGAGCTTAATACCCTCACTTAAAATGCGCGATTCAAGACTCTCAGTGTGATTTGAGGGTCTTTTTTATTCTCCGGTTTTTGGGGTGCGACTGGCTGTCGTCGGGCCGGAGGATTTGGTGTCTGAATCGACCGAACCGCGATGCTCCTCATTCAGAGGGTGTTTCCGTCTTTCACTGGGAAAAATCTCACCTTGTGGACTTTAACAAGCTGATAGATCGATACTATAGCGGGGAAGGTGGTGCGTAAATTCGTGCTGCGATCGTCTCGAACTTTGGAGATCTCAAAGAGCGAACTTCCCCCACAATTATTCCATGGCGATTTTATCTGTCCTTATGAAACACCTAAATATCCAGTTCCCGATCGCCTTGGCGATCGCCAGCAGCTCGATCGGCTGGGAAATGATGCGGGTTGAGGCACAATCCAATACCACCTGTTCCAGGGCGAGTATCGTTCGTATCGACGGAATTGACGCGACGTTCGTGCGCAATGGCTTTCGATTCGATGCCTATCGCGGGGCGAATCTTTGTATCGATGATGTCCTCGTTGCTGAAAATAACACGATCGTTCGCGTTCGCTGTGAGGGGGATTTGAGCGATATTCAACGTCGGGTGAACGGCGCGCTGTCGGTACGAGAAATTTGTGGGGCTTCCTCAGGAACGGTTTCTAGCAATCCCCTAGGGACGAACCCATTGGATGCTAATCCATTAAAAGTACAAAGTTCCATTCCTTTTACCCCTCCCAGTTTCAGTCCCTCTGCTCCTTCGAGTCCGAGTACCCTGTACTCTCCAGGCACGAGTTTCCTATCTCCTGCGGGGACGAGCATCTTCTCCACGCCGGAGTTGTCCGCGCCAACCGCCCCAGCGTACAATCCCCCGCCTCTCCTCGAGAGTTATCGACCGCAGATTCAAGAACGATCGATCGGCTACACGCCGATTGAATCTTGCCGCGAATTTTCTGAGTTGCCAGGAAGCAACGATGGGACTCTAGCCTCTTTACCCACTCCAGCCATTCCGTCCTACACGGGTACCCCTTGGGAGACTGGGTATAGCATGACCCACAGCTCGAATGTGACCTGCTCGAACCAGCGCTAATCTGTCGCCACTGCTCAATCTTGAGGATCTCGCTAGAGGTGAGCGGGGGAAGCAAGGGGAGCCGTCTTGAGCGGGGGGAGAAAAAGACTGGTGGGATATCGCACTCCTCATCTAGATGCATACAGCGCATGCCAGTTTTGGATTGGCTCGAATCCTCATGCTTCCCTTATCGAAAAATGGGTGAGAAGCTGATTCTTGATTCAACTCAAGATCGATTTAGCTCTTAAGCAAAACTCACGTTACAGCTAGAACATCAATTTTCGATCGACCGATCGCTTACATTTGGCGGATTTCTCTAACTTGGGTACGTATAGGGGGATAGATGCAGAATTCCTCAATCTCATCCTCGGAAAATTACCGATCGATTGACTCGCCAAGATTGACTGGGTTATTGAGTGTCTCCGCAACTGGAGAACGTTTGAAATCTACTGCACTGTCAATCTCCTCATCATTAATGGGAATGCGAAAGTCAATTGTCCCCCGTTCCGCTGTCACTTCTTACAAAGATCGGTCTTCGATGGCAAATTCCAAACATCTCGCTCGACTCCAGCAAGGGGTCGCATCCTGGAATCAGTTCAGAATTGAAAACCCCAAGTTCCAACCCGATCTCAGTCGCGCCGAGCTGGGTCATTTCGAGCTTCGCGGCATCAATTTAGATGGGGCGAACTTAATGGGAAGTTATTTCGCGCGAGGGAACTTAGAGAGGGCGAGTCTTCGCGGCGCACACCTCATCGGAGCAGATTTTAGCGGTGCGAATTTGCGGGAAATCGATCTGAGGGAGGCTAATTTGAGCGTTGCCCACCTGATGGGTGCCGACTTACGGGAAGCTCGTCTCGATCGCGCCAATCTCAACCGCGCCGATCTCAACCGCGCCGATCTCAACCGCGCCGACTTGAGCGAAGCCACCCTCACCCACGCTCACGCCATCGGCGTTGCTTTTAGCGGTGCCAACCTGATGGGTACGGACTTAAGCGATACTTGTGCGAGCGAGGCAAACTTCATCGGTGCGAACCTGGTGGGGGCGAACTTGACTCAAGCGAACCTGAATGGAACTTACTGTAGTGGTGCCAATCTCAGTGGAGCAAACTTAACGCGCACCAATCTGGGAGGGGCCAACCTGATTGGCGCAAATCTGAGTGCGCTAACCATCCTCGATACGAACTTGAGCGATGTCACCTGTACGGGAGCTTGTATTGATGGCTGGTGCGTTCGTTCTCCCATTTCGCTCTCTGGGGTGACTTGCGATTACATTTATCAGCGCAGCTATTACGATCGCGGCACCCTGCAATATCGCGATCGCCTTCCTCACGATACCGGGCGTCATTTAGCCCCCGGTGAATTGGCTTCGTTTATCGGGCAAGCGATCGAAACCGTGGATTTGTCTTTCGATCGCGGCATTGAGTGGGAAGCCTTTTTTCGCGCCTTCAACGTTCTCCAAAACCAGATGCGAGCAGAACTCGACGGTGCGGAAATTGCCATCCAAGCGATGGAAAAGAAACTTGACGGTACCTTTGCGATTCGGATTGAAGTTCCCCCGGAAACGGATGGGGCAATGGTACAAAATCAGTTTCAGGCACTTTACGATCGCGCGCTGCCAGCTATCGTCGAACGACCCCTAAATCGGGCCACTCCCCTAGACGATCGCCCTTTAACTGACAATCGGCAACACTTTTTAGATTTCACGCAGTTTTTCTCCTCGAATTCTGGCTTCAAACCCGCGCACGATCTGCAGGATGCTCCGAGAACGCAGCCATATAAGCCTCCTGTCCCCTCAACGTTACCGCTCCATTCCAAGGGCAGACA
This sequence comes from Zarconia sp., assembly GCF_057467645.1. Taxonomy (NCBI): domain Bacteria; kingdom Bacillati; phylum Cyanobacteriota; class Cyanophyceae; order Oscillatoriales; genus Zarconia; species Zarconia sp. Next base: position 49,445 of record NZ_JBRJXU010000052.1, on the reverse strand, counting down.
CAAGGGATCGACAGTGTCCCGATCTCGCATTTCCCAAAATCCAGACACCACAGAACGCGATCGACTCTTGCAAATTCTCGATCGGGTTTATCCGGCGAATATCCCAGCTCATTATCGCGCCGAGATGGAAGTCGCCGTGGGACGGATTAACCAAGATCCCCTACTCAAAGCTAAAGTCACCGCCTCCCTCTACAGCGGTGGGATTGCTAGCGTGCGATCGCAATGCGACAGTCCCTACATCAGCCTCTTACTGGCGGCTTATGAAGGGTGGCAGGTTGGTTTAAGTAATGACATAGCTGGTTGACGATACAACTCAGAAGCTTGGAAATACCATGGTGAGCGTGAATTCACACCCTTAGCCTGCCGATCGCTTATGACTTAAAAACCTGCCACGCCGCCTCAAAAAAAGCCAACTCGCATTCCATCGCATAGCCGTACGCCGATCGCACGACAGAACTATCTTCAGCATATCGATCGATAAGAGATTCCAACCGTTCCACCAGGGGCTGAAACTCATCACTGCTGTAAGTTTCAATCCAATCCGCGTATCGATGCTGGGGGATGCCATTGCTCGCCAGTTCCTTCCCCAGAAAGCCATACAAACGCATACAGGGTACCATTGCTGCTGCCGTGACCCCCACCTCGTGTTGCCACGCGATCGCCGTTAGAAAGTCAGTATAGCGGCGCGTCACCGTACCGGGTTCGACGGTATCGATGTCGATGCCCCAGTCCCGGGCGTATCCCCGATGCAGGCGCAGTTCCGCCAGCACCCCCGTTGCCAAATCGTGAAAAATCTCAAAACCTTCCCAGTCTGGGGCTTTTGCCGCTGCGATGCTGTATGCCCGAGCAAACGCTTCTAGAAAAAAAGCGTCTTGTCCGACATAATAGGCAAATCGATCGCTCGGTAGAGTTCCCGTGGCAATTCCTCGAACGAAAGGGTGTTGGAGGCAGGCGATCGCAGTGGTTTCGCATGCTTGCCAAAGTGCCTCGGATAGACTCCTCATTTTGTTGTCACCTTATTTAGCTTTTGACGTGTCTCGAATTCCATCTCTCCAATTTGGCTACCGATCGCGCCTCGACTCTTTAGATGTTTTTCGAGGTTTGGCAATCGCGGCAATGATTCTCGTCAACAATCCCGGTAGCTGGAACCACGTCTATCCTCCCCTATTACATGCCGAATGGCACGGATTCACCCCCACGGATTTGGTGTTTCCCGCTTTCCTGTTCATCGTCGGTGTGGCAATGGCATTTTCCTTCGCCAGATATACCCAACGCCGCAGCACAGTGCCAAAGGAAGTGTATTTACGGATTTTTCGTCGATCGGCAATCCTGTTTATCCTCGGGCTATTTCTGAATGGATTCTACACCTACGATTGGGAAACCATTCGCATCATGGGAGTGTTGCAGCGCATCAGCGTGGCTTACCTACTCTCTTCCCTCATCGTTCTCAATCTCTCCGGGCGGCAACAAATTGCTCTAATTGCGGCCATTCTCGTAGGATACCAACTGGCGATGCAACTGATTCCCGTACCGGGTATTGGGGCGGGGAACCTCTCAGCTGAAGGCAATTTTGCTGCATATGTCGATCGCCTCATCCTCGGAACTCAACATCTTCTACGCGGCGGACAGTACGATCCCGAAGGACTCTTCAGTACTCTCCCGGCAGTGGGGACGGTACTACTGGGCTATGCAAGCGGCTGGTGGTTGCGCCGCCAGACGGTGACATCGAGAACGAGCCTGTATTTGAGTATTGCAGGATTGGTTTTCGTCGTGGTGGGGGCGCTGTGGGGACTGATATTTCCGATTAATAAAGCCCTGTGGACGAGTTCTTATGTCGTATTCAGTGCCGGGTGGTGCTTGCTGTTACTCGCCCTTTGCTACCAAGCCATCGACGTACTCGGGTGGCGGCGTTGGGGATTTCCCTTTCGCGTCATGGGACTCAATGCCATTCTTTTATTCGTTGCCTCGGGGTTAGTTGCCCGCATTTTGCTCTACACTCGCATCGGTGGTGGCGAAGATGCTCCCAGTACCTACACTTGGATTTACGAACGTGCTTTTCAATCTTGGGCAGGTGAAACCCCCGGTTCCTTTGCATTTGCGGTGGCGATCGTGGCGGTTTGGTGGCTGGTGGCTTACGGGATGTATCGGCAAGGCTGGTTTCTCAAAGTTTGAATGACGTTAGGTTCTCAATTGGACAGTTGCCGGTGAGGGTGGGTGTGGGATGTAGGGTGTGGAGAAAAGGGGTTTTTACCCTAAAGCTTTTTGAAGTATCTGGCGACTGGAAGCAGCTCGAAACCCGCTTTTTCATAGCTGTGACGTGCCGGTGCGTGACCCTCATCTCCACCCGTTTCAACCATCGCAATCGACATCCGGGCATCTTTCATCCACCTGAGAGCGAACTCTATTAACGCCGTGCCAATACCGCGACCTTGAAAATCCGGATCGACCGCAACCATATAGATTTCACCCATGCTATCTTCAGAGTGTAATTTGACCGCGACAAAGCCCACTATCAAACCCGCTTCCACTGCAACCCAGACATTTATGTCTTCTGCAGTGCAGACATCCTCAACAGCCTTTTGCTGGCTCGCGCGCCAATTCTCCGGGTAGAATGCCTGGTAAACATCCGCATTCATGATTTTCTGAATTGAATCAAAAACCGGAGTCCACGCTCGCAGGGAAAGACGAACGATCGCATCGCGGTGATTGGAAGCATACGGTTCAATCTGCATTTCGGTAGTACTCCAAAACGTCGGTGCGCACCTTTTCCCCTTTCTCCCTTTTCCAACAGAAGTCTACTTCTACTGTTCTAGCTGTTCGATTTGCTGTTCTCGTTCGGAATTGCGATCGGTGGGTTCGACCCAATCCGGTAACAATCCCACGACGAACGATCGACTCTGACGACTGGCATTTTTCACCGGTTCTGGAAGAAAGCCTAATTTATCGCCCGCGGAGATAAATAGAATAGTGACGACAACAACGGGAAAAATGAGTTTTTGATAGTCCATGGCAATTTCCTCACGAATCTTGGGGTGAAAGTTGGAGATTCTCTACCATCGTCGAGACTGTTGGCCCAGAGTTGGGATATATCGATGAAACGGCCGAGACACGATCGCGATCGAATTTTAGCAAATCTCCATTCACAAGGAAGGGTGTGGGGTGTGGGGTGTGGGGTGTAGGGGAAGAACAAATTGGAAAAGGGGGATGGGGAACAACATCGCAGCTCACCCATTGTCAATTGTCCATTGTCCATTGCCCCCAAAGCCCCTTCTAACGCACCTCAGCAATAGCGGGACGACGATCGATCCACGGTGCAACTCGTTCTAGCTGGGCGGCAACGGCAAGCAGAGTAGCTTCGTCTGCGGGTTGACCCACCAGTTGCACCCCAAGGGGCAAACCATTGTCATCGAACCCGGCTGGTAGGGAAATCGCTGGTTGTCCGGTGGCATTGAAGGGGGGACAGGGAACGATCCAGTCGATGATTTTTTGCAGGGTTGCTTCTGGAGGTAAATCCGCCCATTCCCCAACTTTAATGGTGGAGTGCAAATAAGTGGGCGTTACGAGCAAGTCAATCCCTTCAAACTGGGCAACGATTTGACGAGACTGCATGTGCAACTTCGTTTTCGCCCGGACGAACCCGCCAACATCGACGGCATTTTCGGCGTTCCAACGATTCATGGGACTCAAAATTTCTGGAGGAATGCCGAGGGTGGCGACATTCGTTTGCCAAATGGCGGTAAACGCTTCGGTGATATCCCGAGCGTCGAGGGTGCGCGGTTCGACGATATGACCGAGGGCTTCGAGATGACCTAGGGTTTCCTTAACTGCGGCTTCTAGATGTGGGGTGGCTTTGCCCAAACCGGGAAATTCGGTGGCGAAACCCACGCGCAGAGACCCCAACGGTTTGCGCGTGGCATCGAGGAAGGATCTCTCGGGGTCGGGCAACCAGTAGGGATCGCCGGTGACGTAACCGGACATCACATCCAGCATTGCCGCCGCATCAGCAACCGTTCGGGCAATGGGACCGTTGGCGGCCATTCCCATAAACTGTTCCCCGACTGGGGCGCTGGATATCCGACCGCGTGAGGGTTTGAGACCTACCACGCCGCAACAAGCCGCCGGTCCGCGCACGGAACCACCTCCATCGGAACCCTGAGCGATGGGGCACAATCCAGCGGCGACGGCCGCTGCTGCCCCCCCACTCGAACCACCGGGAGTATAGTCTAAATTCCAGGGATTGCGGGCGGGGGCAAAGCCAGGGGGTTCGGTGTAGGGAAAGGAACCGATTTGGGAGGTGGCAGTTTTGCCGAGGATGACGAAACCGGCTTGTTTGAGGCGGGCGACGACTTGGGTATCGTGTCCGGCAATTTCGTTACGCAGGGCGGCGATTCCTCGACTCCAGGGCATATCTTTAACAGCACTGAGGTCTTTGATGGAAATGGGAACGCCGAAGAAGGGGGGCAGTTGACTGAGGTCTTCGGTATTAGCGAGTTGTTCGGTTTTGGCTTTGGCATCGGCGATCGCCATCTCGGCAGCAACGCTAAAATAACTCCCGAGGCGATCGTTGAGGCGATCGATTCGATCGAGATAAACTTCGGCTAATTCCAGTGGGGAAACGGTTTTCGAGCGAATGAGCTTGGCTTGTTCGAGGGCCGGTAAAAATGCCAGATCGAGTTCGTTCATGGGTCTGCTTTGATAAGTATTTCGTCTGTCTAGTGTGGTTTGCGGTTAGTGTTGCGGTCTCGATCCCAAGCCATTAGATATCGCAGGCGCGCGCCGGTATCATGACAAATTTTCAGTCATGGGGAATAGGGAATGGGGAACATTTAATTGAAAATAATTCTCTTCTCCCTTGTCTCCCTTGTCCCCTTCAACGATTACAAAAACATCCGATTGAGAAATCCACGTAATAATTTGCGTCCTTGGGGTTCTCGATAGTCTCGGGGTAACAACTCTTCGATCGCCTCACCCAGGGCAACGGTTGCCGCTGTCACTTGGCTGGCTTTGGGACGTTTGCTGGGGGGAAAGCGCAACGGAGTGCCGATCCGGATGATGAGTTCTTTGCGCAGATACAAATTTTTCGTCCCCACCAATGCCACCGGCACGATCGGGACTCCCCCCCGCAGGGCGTAGGTCAGCGCCCCTCGCTTCAAGGGTAACAGCTGCCCTTCCGTCATGCCCAATTTGCCTTCGGGAAACAACATCAAGCTATCTCCACCGGCAAAAATACTTTGAACGATGCGATCGATTTGCCGCAACATTTCGATGGATTTACCATCGGGAACGTCTCGATCGATATTCGCGGCTAACTCTGCCAAATCCTCCCGTCCGGATTTTGCCCCTGCCATGACCGCCAGTTCTTCTTTCCACCGTCGGTACAGGGGAATGACCCCTTGGGATAAGGCGAGAAAAAATCGCTTCCAACGGCGATTATATAGGGAGCGGGCATCCCCCAAAATGTAAGTGTAGGGGGCGGCTGGTAGTTCTCCGAGCAGCAGTAGGGGGTCGATATGGTTGAGGTGGTTGGCAGTAAGCAGAAAGGGTTCGGCGGGCAAATTTTCGGGATTTTCCACTCGCACGCGGAACAACAGGCGCACGCACCCTTGCAGGACTCTGCGCCTGATGCGACCGCTCATTCGACCGTCGGATCTCCCTTCGACTCGGTCTTGCAAGCGATCGAACGCGCGTTCGATCGCTTGGCATACTCGACGATCGCTCGCCGCTTCCCAACCTTCTCGGGCCCGCTGAATCAGTTCTGGCGTGAGGGGTGGGAGTTCGGGGGTTGAGCTGGAAATCGGGATGGGAGGCTTGGATAGAGTAGAAGTCACGATCGGAATTTAGCGAGTTCGTTTACCTTCCTAGCCTATCGACTGGTGCGATCGCTCTGTGAGGGGTGGGATACACTTTTGCAATCGGGACACGGGAACGGTCACGTTCGATCGTGTTCGATCGGGGTAAGCGCAAGGCAACCGCAACCGTTTTAAATCGCTAAACTGTCCTGGCTGTAATAAATCGAGGATTTTCGCTCTCTCAACTCGGTGCTGCGATCGCCCTGTGCCAGTTCCCTCATCTGTCTTTTCTTGGGGGGAGTGTGTAATACAACGTCAGTTCGGGATAAACAGTGTTGGGTCAGGGAATTTTAGATTTTAACGTTAGTTCGGCTTAAGGATTGTCCAGAGGTGGGGCAGTGAGGTGAATTCGCCTCATGTGTGGAAAGGGATCTCTCCACATTGGGGAAAATTGCCCAACGGAGGCAGTTGTATGAGATTTCCTTCCCCCGACACCCGACACCCCTTAACCAAAAGCACATAAGCTTAACCTGTCACTAATGCCGATTCCCTATTCCCCATTCCCCGTTCCCCATTCCCCGTTCCCCATTCCCCGTTCCCCATTCCCCATTCCCCGTTCCCCATTCCCCATTCCCCGTTCCCCATGTCCTAAACCCTTTGTTTGAGTACCAGCAGGGTAATATCGTCGTAAACTTTTTGAGCGCCCACATGAGCGCGCCAATCTTCGATCGCGGCTTGTCCGATTCCCTGGGCGCTGGTATTCCAAACTCGTTCGATTTTACGGCACAAGCGTTCTAAGCCGTAAAACTCTCCCGTGGCATTCTGGGCTTCGGTAATCCCATCGGTGTACAGCACTACCCCATCACCCGACTGTAACTGAATCGAACGCCTACCGATCCATTCGTCAATCCGTTCTTCTAAACCCAGGGGAAAACCCAAATCTAGGGTATCGATGCGCTCGATACGGCCATTGGCGCGGACGACGAGGATTTCTTCGTGCTGTCCGCTCAGATGGACTTCGCCGCGATCGTATTCTAATAGAGCCAAACTGAGATTTTTATCGGAATTCATCCGGCGCACGTTTTTATAAATGGTGCGGTTGAGGACATCGAGAAAAATAGCCGGATCGGTTTCGTCGTGTTCGAGTAGCGTCCGTACTGCGGTTTGTACCATGAGCATCAACACGCCACTTTCAAGACCGTGTCCGGTGACATCTCCAATGCCGATGAGTACCCGTCCGTTATGATGAGTGAGCACGTCGTAGTAGTCGCCTCCGACTTCAGCGGCCGGTTCCATAAATCCGGCAATCTCCAACCCCGGAATTTGGCATAACTCCGTCGGCTGCGGAAGCAACATTTTTTGCAATCGCCGGGTGACTTCAATTTCGGCGCTCAGGCGCAGGTTTTCCGCTTGCAGGCGCTGGTTGAGGGAGGTAATTTCAGCATTGGCCCGATCGAGTTCGACAGTGCGTTCTTTGACTAATTGCGTTGTCAGTTCGTGGATGTGGGATTGGGCCACGAGCAACTGCTGAACGTCGACGAGTCGATATTCCCGAGGACTGAGTTCGACGACAACGGGTTCGTAGAGGCATTGGGGCGATCGCTGCAAGCATTTCATCGCCGCTTCCACGATCGGCATTTGACCCGGACAAATTAAAATTTCCGTTTCTACCAAACCGTACAAACGCTCGATGGGACGCCGGCTAAAGAGTTCCAAGCTGTAGGGACGACTCATTAATTCGAGAAATCGCCGTCGGGAAATCATCCCTTGAAACGCGCTACCGATTGTCAGAATCACACCCGGTAGGTTCGGAGAACGATCGAAAGCGGTTCTGAGGGTTTGACCGGGGGTTGACAATTCTAGGGAACACTCAAATAGATGCAGTCGAGCGAGGGTGGAATCGATTCTGAGGTTTTGTACGAACGCCCGAATCTGAGATGGCAACATGGTACGGGATGTTGAAGGAAAGCGCGTCCGGGCCGGTAGAGGAGAATCTGCAGAATCCCTCCCAGAAGAATCGATCTCGCCAGAGAGGGTAAATTCGATTTTATCGTTCGCGAACGAACCATCGATCGCACCAGCCCTCCATTTGAGATGTTCTCGATCGAGGTCTGTCTCTTTCTTCGTCTTAATTTCGTCCATTGTTAGGACCTCTACCGCCACTGGCGGTGTTGGATATGGGGATAAGAGCGCAGTGGTTAGCGGACGTACCCCAATTTGGCAGTCTCGGTCGCTTTGGCAGCTTTAGCAGAAACGGCCGCCAGGGAGACACACAGCGATACGCGCTGACCTTCACAGAAATTACAGTAAGGTGCGATCGTGAATAATCAGGTGCCGCTGGCGATCCCACGAAATCAGTCCTTTGTGCTTTAACCGATTGAGAATGCGAGTGGCCGACACCCGACAGGTACCGACGACGTTGGCTAAATCGAGATGGGTGAGGCGCACCCCCAGCCGCGTTCCCTCCGGGACGGGTTGTCCCATTTCTCGCTCTAGGAGCACAAGAACCTGGCGCAAGCGTTCTTCAACTCGCCGATGTTGGATAGCTGCAACTAACTCTAATAGTTGTCGCTGTCTCCATGCCACCTGAAGGACGATACTCGATCGTAGTTGGGGAGAGACTTCGATCTCGACGCTGGAATACCAAACCAGTTGGACGTCGGAGAGTGCTTTGGCACGATATTGAGGTCGCGCGTGCAGTCCATCCCCCAACCACATCGAAGAACCCAGCCATCCGAGTACCCGTTCTCGTCCGTCGAGGGAAAAGGTGCTCATTTGAACCCAACCCCGGCAAACTTGCCACATTCCACCATCGCGAAGGTGGATGATGTCTCCACGCTGGTAGTTCGTCCAAGTTCGCTGTTCGTTCGATTCGCGTTCGATGGTGTCGGGGATAAATCGATCTCGTGCAAGCATAGGAATTTGGTAAAAACTGGGGTGAAGTAGAAATGTCGCTCGTCTCTAATGCGCCACCAGGCATACAATGCTCGCTCGAATCGAGCATCTCGCGATCCACCCATGAAAAAAACGTAGCCTAGATGTCAGTTCCGGAAGTTTTGAGTCTGGATATTAGGTCCGAAGCGCGATTTGGACTGTTTTGAGTCCGCAGGCTAGCTCTTGTGAGCTAACTAATGTATCCCACACTACTTGAGTTGGAGTAATCTTGGGTTAAGTCCAGTTAAAACTTCACTTAAACCCCACAGGGGAATCACCCCATTGCGCCATCGCAATGCTGTTATGGCTTTGGGTAGAATCCCATCGATCGAACCTACGGGTGCCGTTAGATTTCCACTCGATTCATCCCTGATGCGATATCCCGTTACCCTCGGCTAAGTCTTCATCGATCCATTTGGTGACCTTCGGTGAGGCCGATCGAAATGGTATGATGTCTACCCACGCTGTTGCCCACTTCATTATTCCCATGAATCGATGGCGACAGTTCGATCTCGATCGAGAGTAACGCACCGAACAGCTAGCAACCACCCTCGCTCGATCGTAACGTCTTGAAATGGTTTGAGTTGGAAGCACTCGTCCAGACCGAACAAAATTTCCAGGGATAAAATTTGGGTTCTTTTTTATCCTGACATTGCAGGTACGAACTTGCGTTAACAACAGGTTAAAAGCTCAGATGCATCAACCCGAATCGATACTAAAATGGGATGTTCGGCTCGAACTTTCCGTAAAAGTAATGAGTTTTTTCTGGATTTTAGTTCTACCTCCTAAGGTTTCAATAAATTCACGCAAAATTAAATATAGATAATAAAATTAAAGCTAATATTTTTATTATAAATCAGTATTTTTCACATTGTAGATTCGAAAAAAATTGCGTAATCTGTTATACGAACACTCTCAAAACAGCAAAAAAGACTTTGAGTGAGAGTGTAAAACACATATCTAAAACTGTCAATCTTAAATTGAAGTCAAGTCTTTCAGGGCGCACTATCGTTCGATTTTTAAGTCATTCAAAATCGATTTTGGGTGGAATCGAAGATAGAACAAAGCACAAATTGTGCCCCGATTGAAGTCAATTCAAAATTCTCATTTGAGGTAGAGGAACTTTTTCAATCGCATTTCTTCTAAGGGCGTGTAGAGAGTTTAGCAATGCCATTGCCCCTTCCATTTGCGAAATCGATCGAAATTCTGGCAGTTTTAGAAACGGTTTTTCAACCGGATTTGAGTTTTAAACGCAACCCAACGAATTCATAACACAGCAACCATGCCAGGACCTACAGCACTCGAGCAGGAAATGCTATTCGCCGTCAACCGGATGCGGATGAATCCTGCTGACGAACTCGACCTCTTAATTAATTCCACCGACTCGAACGTCAACGGTGCGATCGACTTTTTTGATGTCGATCTCAACTTACTCCAAACTCAGTGGAATAGCCTCGTTCCCACGGCTCCCCTGGCTTGGTCGGAGCAGCTGCATACCTCGGCCGACACCCACACTCAACTGATGATTCAGTTTGACAGGCAGGACCACAATTTTGAGGGGGAACCGAGTTTAGGCGCTCGAGTCAGCGCCACCGGCTATCAATGGAATGCCATCGCAGAAAATATTTTCGCCTTCTCTGACTCGGTCTTCCACGGTCATGCAGGCTTTGCCATCGACTGGGGAAACGGACCCGGCGGGATTCAAAACCCGGCCGGACATCGCAACAGCATCATGAGCAGTAACTTCCGGGAAATCGGTATCGATATCACCCCGGAAAACGATCCCACCACCAGTGTCGGACCCTTAGTTATCACCCAACACTTTGCCAATCGCAATGCCATCAACAACCAAGGATGGCTGTTAGGAAGCCTGTTCCGCGATGTGGATAACGATACCTTCTACGATGCAGGAGAAGGTCTCAACGACATCGATATCAATATTACCGGGATTAACGGCACCACCTTTAGCCAAACTATCGCGCCGATGGATGCCGGGGGATATCAAATCCTCCTGGATGCGGGACAGTATCAGGTGGAGTTCGAGCGTGACGGTACGTCTCTGAAGACGGAAAACTTCACCATCTCCAACCAAAACGTCAATGTCGATTACATCGATGCAGCCTCTCCCGCACCTGACCCCGGCAAAGGTAAAATCGTCGGCAACAAGTTTGAAGATCTAGACGGCGACGGCACCTGGGATAGCAATGAAAGCGGTCTCTCCGGCTGGACGATTTTTCTCGATACCAACGGCAACCGCCAACTGGATGCCGGAGAACAGTCCACCACCACCGATGCCAACGGGGAATACGTTTTCAATAACCTCGACCCCGGAACCTATACCGTCGCTGAAGTTCTCCAGCCGGGATGGGAGCAAACTTATCCCGACCCCGCCAACCCGATTGGTTCGGAGTCTTATCAGCTTGACGATGGCGCGAATGAAAACTTCATCGGTTACAATTCCGGCGATTTGATGGCGTTTAATGCCTTCGAGGCGCAAGCGGGTTTTGAAACGATTACTTCTATTTCGGTCGAACTCTCGTCTTTCGTCAACGCCAAAGCGGTCTTCCTGTACCAAGATCTCGATAACGATAACCGACCCGATGGCAATGAAAAGTTGGTCGAAGTGACGGCGAATTTGACGGGAACGGACGGCTTGGCAAATATCGCCATTCCCGAAACGACGGTGAGCGGAACCTTCTTCGTGGCGGCGTTATATGAAGGAAACGGCAGCACTACGACCTGGATTCCTCAAGATACGACCGCTCCTGCCGGAAAGTCCTGGAAGGCACTGGCTTCTTCAGCCGGAACCTTCAATCCCGATAGCTTTTCAGCGTCTGAGTTCAGCAATAACTGGATGCTGCGGGCCAATGCACCGGGTGCGCTGCCGCAAATCGTGACTGTTGCTGCTGATGAGACAGTCGTGAATGTCAACTTCGGCAACCAGCAGACAGCGCAACCCCCCGCCGTTCCCACTCCAGGAGATGACACTCTGGTGGGAACTGCCGGCGACGATACCATTAAGGCTCTAGCTGGAAACGATCTCGTGAGTGGAGAAGATGGAGCCGACACGCTTTGGGGGAACGCTGGAGAGGATACCCTCAATGGCAATGCTGGTGCAGATGTACTCTTGAGTGGTTCGGGGAACGATCTGCTCGATGGCGGTACCGAAAACGACAGCCTCAATGGTGGAGATAATAACGATACGCTTTATGGCGGTGCCGGCAGCGACAGCCTCAATGGCGGCAAACATGAGGACGTACTTCATGGTGGCGACGATAGCGACACGCTCAACGGTTCAAATGGGAACGACACGGTAAATGGTGATGGGGGAGCCGATCGCCTGATTGGTGGCGGTGGCAACGACACGCTTAATGGCGGTACCGAAAACGATCGGTTGATTGGTAGTGCTGGAAACGACTTACTTAACGGTGATGCCGATCGAGATACTCTTGTTGGGGGCAACGATAGCGATACCCTGAACGGTGGTGACGACAACGACGTTCTTAATGGTGGTAACGGTAGCGACGTTCTCACGGGTAATTCTGGAAACGATCGCCTCTTGGGTGGTTCCGGTAGCGATACTCTCACTGGAACCGATGCCAGTGCTGCCGGTGCTGGAGAAAAAGATACTCTCAAAGGACAAGGGGGAGAGGATACCTTTGTTCTGGGAGATGCCGATCGAGCTTACTACACCGCTGGTGCGGATTTTGCGCGAATTGTGGACTTCACGGCTTCTGACGATTCGATTTTACTCCACGGTACGGCAGCAGACTATCAACTGCGCGAAGTGAACAACCACACCCAAATTCGTTTTGGAAACGAATTCATTGGGCTTGTTCTCAACCAGACGGGGTTAGATTTAGCCGATGGGAATACGTTTAGCTTTGTCTAATCGCAATCACTAACCTCAAATCCCCGATCTAAAAGGCGATCGCTTCCCGAATGAATCGAAGAAGCGATCGCTTTTTCGATAAAAAATTTCCGGTGGCGATCGGGGGAGATCGTCATCATTTACAATGATGATAGACATTGACTTATTCGATCGATTGAAATTTCCAATCGGAAATCTATGCGAGTGTTTAATGACATTTGACTAACTGTAAAAGTATCGACACACCAGGAGACCAAATGCAGATAATTCGCAGATAAATGTTGGCTTGACTGAATGTTGAGACTTCCGCATATCGGGTAATCTTCAGTTTTAATTTCTCAATGGCTGTTTGAGGATAGAGTATTTTGACCTCAGCGTAAAATCCACTCAAGTGTTGCCAATCTGACTAACCGGCTAAATGGCTTCCCTCACATGAGATGTAGAAATTCAAACTGGCTTTCGAGATGTCCTACATCCGAGTTTGAGTGAGGATCTTTTTAGGCTTGGAACTGAAGTTGAGAAGATGTAGTGATGGTAGCCGACGGACCCATTTCGATCGCGGTGTCGATCGCCGTGTCGATAACCGTTTTGATAACATTTAGAACAAACGAAGGGAGTTACTCGCGGGTCGAACCTGGGGAAAGCTGGCGATAGTTTCGGGAATAAAATCTCTGCCAACGCCGTACGGCATGGCAGATGAAATGGGATGAAAGATGTCGGAACTTGCTGGTTTCACAACAGAAACCTTGACAGTTTATTAGGGACTCGATAACGATCGTGAAAACAGAAAATGCATTTGCTACCAACTCGACGATATCGATTGTCGACAGAAACGAGTTGGAGATCGATCCCCTTGCAATCTCCGGAGAAATCCGGGGCAGCCTGTGGGAAGATATCGATGGCGACGGCAGCCAGAATGCCAGCGAACCGGGTCTTTCTGGCTGGACGGTGTATTTAGACGCAAACCGCAACGGTCGATTAGAGATTGCAGAAACCGCCACAACGACTGATATCAACGGAGACTACCGCTTCAGCGACTTAGAGGCCGATCGATATTACGTTGGAGTGGTGCGGCCGAGTGGCTGGGAACAAATTCATCCCCCCACGAGTAACGCGAATGCGGTGCGCGGCGTTCCCTCCTCAAAACCCGAGATGTCCGATGCCACCGTCGAAGGAGCGATCGAACGGGCGATCGCATCTTCATCCGAAACATCCCCAACCCTCCAATGGGTTGTCGGTTTAGAACCCGGCGTTTCCCCCGATGCCGTTGCCGCCAGTTTGGGAGCCAAAAATCTAGAAGTTCTCCCCCATCGCTCCAATACGTTACTGGTAGAATTCCCAAATACCGACACCTCACCAGATTCGGCGCGATCGTTACCCTCTCCTGGCATTGAATTTCTCTACCCCCTCACCAAACAAGCGTTGCAAACCCGCGCCATCCCCAACGATCCTCTATTTACCGACCAATGGCACTTGGTGAATACCGGGCAAACTGGAGGAACCGTCGGGGCTGATGCGAATGTCGAGCTGGCTTGGGATATCGCGCTAGGAACTGGGGTGGTGATTGCCGTTGTCGATGATGGTCTGCAACACGCTCACCCCGATTTGAGCGATCGATACCGCGCCGATTTGAGTTTCGACTTCAACGATAACGATCCAGACCCCACCCCCATTTCCACCCACCATCACGGTACGGCAGTGGCAGGAGTCGCCGCCGGTACGGGCGATAACAACCTTGGAATTAGCGGTGTCGCACCCGAGGCCTCCCTTGCAGGCTTGCGCCTGGTGGCCGAACCCACAAGCGATCTCGACGAAGCCAACGCCCTGAGCTATCAAAACCAGGAAATCGATATCTACAACAACAGTTGGGGTCCTACAGACGACGGTCAGCGACTGGAAGGTCCAGGTCCCCTGACTCTGGCAGCTCTCGAAAATGGCGTCACCAACGGTCGCGGCGAATTGGGGAGTATTTACGTCTGGTCTGCGGGGAACGGCTTGCAAAATGACGATAACGTTAACTACGACGGCTACGCCAATTCCCGCTACACCATTGCCGTCGGGGCGATCGACCATAACGGGGAGCAAGCGTTCTATAGCGAACCGGGCGCGCCGATACTCGTGACAGCTTATTCGAGTGGCGATGGAGTCCGAGTGACCACCACGGATTTATTGGGGGAAGATGGCCTGAGTGCTGGGGACTATACCGATCGGTTCACGGGCACCTCTTCATCGGCACCGCTGGTTTCCGGGGTTATTGCCCTGATGCTCGATGCCAATCCCAACTTAACCTGGCGCGACGTGCAGCACGTGCTGGTGGAAACGGCCGAACAAAACGATTCCACGGATCTCGATTGGACGACGAACGGCGCGGGACATCTGGTGAACCACAAATACGGTTTCGGGGCAGTGGATGCGTTGGCGGCGGTGGAAGCAGCGATCGCGTGGGAGACGGTGGCTGAGGAAGTTTCCGTTACGTCTGGGGAAACGCTCGTCGAGGTAACCATTCCCGATAACAACCCGACTGGGGTCACTTCAACCATTTCGATCGTCGAGGATATCAATCTCGAATGGGTGGAAATCGTCTTCGATGCCACCCATGATTATCGCGGGGACTTGGAAATCGTACTCACATCCCCCGATGGCACCGAGTCAATTCTGGCCGAAACGCGCAATGACTTCCGCGACGATTACAGCAGTTGGACGTTCACCTCTGCTCGCCACTGGGGAGAGTCTTCTTTTGGAGACTGGACTCTGGCCGTTTCTGACGGAGTTACCGGCGATGTCGGTTTCTGGGATTCTTGGCAGTTGAATTTTTTCGGTACGGCGATCGACCCGACCCTGCAAACAGTTACCCTCAACGCCGGGGAAACCGTCGACAATATCGATTTCGGTACCCAACTGAGCGCCGAACCGGAAGGAACGGGGGGGGACGACCTGCTGATTGGCGGTTCGAGCGATGACGCGATTTACGGGCGAGCTGGAAACGACGAAATCGACGGCGGCGCGGGGAATGACGAACTTCGGGGGAATGCTGGAAACGATCGCCTGCGCGGTCAGCTGGGAGACGATATCCTCAAAGGGGGACTCGGAAGTGACGAACTCGAGGGCGGCGCCGGTAACGATTCCCTCGTGGGATTGGAGGAAAACGATGTCTTGAACGGAAACGCTGGAGAAGACACCCTCCAAGGTAACACCGAAAACGACACCCTCTCCGGTGGCGACGATAACGATACCCTCCACGGCGGCCAGGGAGATGACGAACTCAACGGGGATGGGGGAGACGATCGCCTCACGGGAGGAGATGGAAACGACGACCTCAACGGTGGGCTAGATAACGACAAGTTGTTTGGTGGTGAGGATAACGACGAACTCAACGGCGGTCCTGGCGACGACACCCTCAATGGGGGAACCCAAGAAGATGTCCTGGCAGGAGGTGAGGATAGCGATACCCTTCGCGGTGGCGATGGAAACGACGTACTTACGGGAAATACCGGTAGCGATCGCCTCACAGGAGGTGACGGCGACGATACCCTCAACGGAACCGATTCCACCGCGGCGGGGGTTGGGGAAGAAGATACCCTCGTCGGACGAGACGGTGCGGATACTTTCATCCTCGGTGACAGCGTTGGTCCCTATTACGTTGGTGGCGATGCTGTCGATTTTGCCCGCATTTTGGATTTGAGCCCAGGGGAAGATGCGATCGTCCTTCACGGTGCGCTTGAGGACTACCAATTGCTGGAAGTCGATGGCAATACTCAGATTTTACGAGCTGGGGATGTCATCGGCGTTGCCATTGGGGTGACGGGATTGGAGCTGAGCGATGCGAGTACGTTTAGCTTCGTCTAGTGCTGCTACGCAGAATTAAAAATGAAAAGTTGAACGGGACTCAAACCGACACCGCTCGCGATGCACGCAAAATGCAAAATTAAAAATGCTGACTGTACAGAGCTTTCAGCGTTTGAGAGCTAGGTAGTTATTTCTGCCGCGCTGCACTAGTAACAATTGATATCAAGTCGGCATGAATATCCATAATATAGAAAAGTGCATGTCAATGATATGAGTCTCTGCCATAGCCACTTAATTGTGGGTGTTTAACCCGACTTGATATGACAATTGACAGTGGAAGTTTAGACTCAAAAAAGCTTGACGCGACCTATGGTATTTTTTGATAAGAATCATAGATGTAGCGTACTTTTTGAATGAGTCTAAACTCCACTCGTAATGGATAAAGATCGAACTCAACTTGCTTCTTCTTCCAATGCTTCTAACAGAAATTGGCTGTAGCTTGGAGCGATTTTTCTAAACGGAACGGCTTCAAAAAGTATCGGTGCCGATTCCTCCTTATACCCGTAAACCGGCGGATCGTCTCCGTCAGAGGTTTTGAAAAACCAAAAGATATAGCCTTGATGTCCGCCGAACACAAAAGCATCTTCTGGCAGCGGCTCGGGAAATTCATCTTCTTTTAAGAGTGCCTCCAAACCTTCGCGCCGTTGATACATTTGAGGATCGTAAAAGAAGTCCGAACCAACCAGGAATCTACCAGCCTGAATGCCTCCCCAGAGAAGGAATTCCTTGTAAGCAGCGGGTAATGAGAGTCCGCATTGTTTTTCGAGGGAACGAACTTGCTTTTCCGTGCAAGATAAGACCCTCTTGGCATAACGCTTTTTCACCCGTCCTAATTCTTGAAAACGAGCTTTAAATCGATCGAGATACATCATTAATGTCCGTTCGAGAGCGGATTAGGTGAGAACTGGGTCTCAAATTCCCACTCACCACACAACCGGTTATCCTCCTGTTATACCCTCGATTCTGAAACAGTGACCCGCATCATCACCTAGGCATTCTCCCATCGATGGAACCCGAACTGACTCTTCATCGCCCTAACTTCATAAACTCACATTTACCAGCTTCCCCCTTCTCCTCTAAGAGGTCTAATAGACATCTGGTAGAAATAAAAATTCAGATCGATTTCTATACTGAAGTCATGAATTTCTTCTGGCTTTCCCCCTTAACCCTTAACCTTTAACCCTTTCCCAAAAAAAGGTCTAATGCTCGAAAATCCCTTGGTATTGCAATAAATCCAAAGAAACGTGCACCGGAAGACATTCAAAACATTGCTGCGCCAGTTCCCAGCGTTCTTCCCGTTGCAACATCTCCGTTAACTTTTGGCGCGCACCCAGCAAATATCGCACGTCGTTGGCAGCATAGTTGAGCTGGGCATCGGATAAATTGGCAGCATTGCCCCAATCAGAACTCTGGGCGCGTTTGTCGAGTTCGACCCCTTCGAGTTCGGCAATCAAGGATTTTAAACCGTGTTGGGAGGTGTAGGTTCTTGCCAGTTTGCTGGCAATTTTCGTGCAGAATAGGGGAGCAACCTGGATGCCGAGATGGTAGCGCAGGGTAGCGACATCAAACCGGGCAAAATGAAACACCTTGACGATCGCCTCTGCTTCCATTAGTTTTTTCAAATTTGGCGCTTCCGTTTGTCCTCGGGCGATGCGAATGGCGCTCACGTAGCCATCTGGGTCGCATAGCTGCACCAAACAGAGGCGATCGCGCTGGGGAAGCAATCCCATGGTTTCCGTATCCACGGCGATTTCCTCGGCAGCCAGATATCGATCGAGGGTTTCGTTGGGTAGGTCGCGATCGCAAACTTGAAAATTTTCCATGGTGTGTTGGTGATGGTCAATGGTCTGTTTCCGTTGTCCATTGTCCCCTGTTACTGGCTGCGGACGAACAGTTGCGTGAAGTAATATTCACCTTGGCTGTTGCGAGCGATACCGATGCCCGTCATGTTGTAATTCCCTTCAATATTTTTCAAGTGACCGGGACTATCGAGCCACCCTTCAAAGGCTTGAGTTGCTGGGTCGCTGTAGCCTTGGTTATAGGCCACATTTTCCCCCACCTCCCGCAGGGAAACCAGCTCACCCAGGGCATCCGCCCGTTCTTCAAATCCATCGTGACCGAATGCCACCGTTCCCGAGGACATATCTTCAGAATGCGATCGAGCAATGTCGCTCATTTGCGGATCGAGGGAGAGAGTGGGTAAACCTTGACTCTGACGATATTGGTTGACCTTCTGATGAACCGCTTCTTCAATCTCGATAAACGTTGCCGCTGCCACCGGAACCGATCGAACCGGCGATGAGATTGGGGCAGAAACGGGGGCAGAAATGCTACCGGCAACCTCGCAACCCCCAAGACTCGCAAGGGCAAATAATCCCAAACACAGGCGATCGAACGTTAAATTAACCATGGATTTGATTTCAGGCGAGTTCTTCTATTGACTGGAAGTTTAGACTAAATGACGAGATGCGATTTCGACCCCATACAGATGATAGGGATGATTCTCTTGTTGTATAGCGGTATTCAGTTAGGGTGCAGACAGTCCGAGCTAACATGAGCGTATCTTCGATCTTTCTCCCCCTTCTTCCCCCGCTCCCCCAGCTCCCCCTGCTCAAATCCACCGGAATCTAAAAAACATTCACTTGAAAGGCTCCCCCAGCTTCCCCCGCTCACCTTCACGATATCAAACACGGGTGTGGCGGTTCCTATACCAGCGCATCCTCAATCCACAACCTCCACCGGCGTTCCATCCACCAGACGATCTTTACCATCGGTCACCACCAAACTTCCCGGCGGCAGATCCGAGAGAATTTCTCGCTCGGAAAACCCTTCAATGCCAATATCCACCGCCTGCTGTTGCACCGTGCCATCGGGGCGAACCAGGAAAATGTAAGGTTGACGATCGCGGTACACGAAGGCATTCACCGGCGCGACGGTAGTTCTGGGGCTTTCCTCGATCGCAATCCAAGTCACAACCCGCGCCCCATGTCGGAGATTGGCAGTGCCTTGGGGAATGCGGACGGTGACTTTCACCGCTCGACCGCCGGGGGTAACCGACGGACTGACAGAAAAAACCCGTCCTTCGGCGATCGCCCGTTCCCGCAACTGGTCGCCGGTTAACCGACCCGTTTGGGCTTCGCTCACATCTTCCTCTCGCAAGACGATCGCCTGCTGACCGGGTTTGACCGCTGCCCCTTGAAACGCGGGTAATTCGATATCCACTTCAAATTCGCTGGGGTCGATGACGATAATGGGGATCGACTCCACCACATTTTGATACGTGGAGGTATTGAGAATTTGCGTGGACCAATATTCCCCCTCGCGAATGTTGAGGTATGCCACCACCCCATCAAAAGGGGCAACAATTTGGCTGTCTTCGATCGCCACTTCCCGGCGAATCACTTGGGTATCGGCCGAGACAATTCCCGCTAAAGCAGCGTTGATTTGGGCATCAGCCGCGCTGACATTACTTTCCAAAGCGAGGGCGTTACTTTCGAGGGCATCGATATTACTCTGGGCGGCCACGACTTGGCTGCGGGCAGATTCGATGGAAGCTTGAGCGGCGGCGATTTCTTCCGAGGCCGATCGCACCCCTGCCTCGGCGGCGGCAACCTGAGCGTCGGCTTGCTCGAGTTGACTTTCGCTGACTTCGAGTTGTCGCCGGGTTTCAATACCCTGAGAGACCAGTCCTCGGTAGCGCTCCACATCCCGAATCGCTAACTCCCGACTGGATTCGGCACTTTTGAGATCTGCTTGGGCGCGGCTTAAATTGGCTTGGGCTTGGCGCAATTGAGCGTTGGCCGATACGACGCTACTTTCCTCGCGATCGAGTTGGGCGCGGGCTTGCTCCACTTGGGCGCGGGCTTGCTCCACTTGGGCGAGGGCTTGTTGGCGTTGGGCTTCGGCACTACTTTCTTGCTCGAGGGCTTCAGCCGCTCCAGCTTGAGATTGGGCTAAGTCCGCTTGGAGGGTGCGATCGTCAATTTGGGCGAGTAGCTCTCCCCCAAAGACGAAATCCCCTTCTTTGAGGTCTCGTCCGTCTACTTTGGTGATATATTCTACCGTTCCGGAGATTTCAAAGGTCAGGTGTTTGGCCCGCAGTGCGTTTGCGTAGCCATCGCCGGATACCCACTCGCGAATTGAGGCGACGCGAATGGGAACGGCACGAACGGGCAATCGAGATTCTGTTGCAATTTCGGGTTCGTCGAGTTCACCGGGATTGCGAAGGCGGTTCCAGGCGAGCGCCCCAATTCCCAAGGCAACCAACAGCAGCGGGATGAATAATAGTGCTTTTTTGTACAGAGGCTTTTCGTCGATTTTTTCCTCGATCGCTTTGGGGGCGGGAGAAACCGTTTCTGTTTGAACTTCCGAGGTTGAAGAGACCGTTACCTCTCGAGGGGGGTCGATTCCTTCCCCAGAACCATTGCCGTCGAATTCCGGAGAAATTTTCCCAGCCTCAGAACTGGGTACTGGGGCTTGGGAAGATTTATTTGATTGGTCGCTCATAATTACTACCCCGATTATCTGAATTTCACAGTCGCTCGATCGAGCCAGTTGACTGGACCGTGCGATGCGATTGGCGATCGCGATGCATCCAAAACCAAGTGCTAGTAAGGATTGTAGCAAAATCACAATGGGTTTGAGCTAAGACACCATGCAAAGATCGTATCCAGAGGACAAAGCCACCTAGTGCAGCGCGGCAGAAATAACAAGCTCATTTTCAACCGCTCAAAGCTATATACAGTAAGCATTTTTAATTTTTAATGCGCGCATTTTTAATTCTGCGTAGCAGCACTAGTACGGCTCGGATGTTCGGCTTCACTGCCGAATACCTAAAAAGATTGTAGATTGAGTGATGGATGTGACAGCCTTCAATCCTTTACGGTGTCTCCCTCTCCCCATTTCCTCCTCAACCCCAATGCACGATCTCAATGCGTGGCAGCTTACTAGCCTGACTTTAGCGATCGCCAATCCGGTTTTGAATCCGTTCGATCCGACTCCGTTCCCATCAATTTCGAGTCGCGTATTGCCAGAAGAAACACAGCAAAGCCAAACCCCAGTAGAGGATATAGCTATATGCAGTCGTGTTAGGACACAAGTGACTGTGGACAGGGGAGCAGGGGGAGCAGGGGGAGAAAGTAAAAGATACGCTCATGTTAGATTGGACTGTCCTAACCTCACTGAATACAGCTATAGAGCCAACGAGCTAGAGATCGATCGAGAAATTATCGAAGGCAGTCCGGTTCTACAGGAATGGTTGCAGGAAGTGCCAGATGTCATGGAGGAGATTCGCCACGATCGGAGTTTTCGCACCCGCGTGAGGTTTGGATACTCCCAGTTTGCCTCGACTGATGACCAAGGAGGATTTCATGTGGGGATTGAAGATCTTTTTATTGGGAAGACTGGGTTAACGGTGAGTGGAGAATACCAACAAACCTTTAACGATCGCGATCGCCGCACTTGGGGAGGCGATGTCCGCTACTACCTGCTTCCCTTGGGGAGTTATATCAATATTGCCCCAGTGGTGGGCTACCGAAATATCGAAACGATCGATTATTCAACCGATAGCATCAATGTGGGTATGCGGTTGATTTTGGCGTTATCGCGCAGCGGTGCCGCTGATATTTCGTTAACCCAGAGTTTTGTCTCGCCGAGTCGCGATGATGAGGTGGGCATTACCACCCTTTCGTTTGGCTATGCCGTGACTGCGAACTGGCGATTATCGACAGAGATTCAGAAGCAAAATTCGCGGGCAGATAAAGAGAGTCGGGTGGGGATTCGTTTGGAATGGATGCCTTGAGCGATCGCGTATTTATAGACGTTTGGCTAGAGACGGAGATGGAGAATGCCGACCGAGAGGAGATAGTCAGAAAGACCGATCGACTTGTGTTTAGGCGATCTCACTTCCTCATTCTTTAGCATAGTTGCAAGCGATTTTTTGCGCGGCATTTTTGGATTATATTTTTTAGTGTTTTTTTATTTTAATTTAACAATATAGAATCGATTCAGTGATAAAAAATATACATATTCGTAACTGCTAATTTATTGATTTCAGTACTTGTACGGAAGTCACTGATTATATTGTTCGTTTTAAATCAAGAAAGAGAAAACTTAGCTCAACATTTCAAGATCGCTTCATCATAGGAATTTGATTATTATGATATTCATCATTCCGATCGTTTTAGGTGCGGCAGCCGCTGTAACCGCTTTAACGGGTGCAGCAACAGGTGCTGGTGGCATTTCCAATATGCAAAAAGCAAAAAAAATTGGAGAGGGCGATATCGGGACTGAGTGGAGCAGCGGCTTGGAACGCGACACTTGCATTCCTGGGTGGGGGTTCGTTGGCAGCAGGAGGAGGTGGTATGGCACTCGGAACGATGGTTTTGGGTGGTATTACCGCTGGACCGGCTTTGATGATTGGTGGGTTTGTTCTCGCCGGACAGGGAGAAAAAGCTCTGACTAAAGCTCAAGAGTATGAAGCGAAAGCTAACACTGAAATTAGCAAGTTGGAAGGGTTTGAAGAATTTCTCGAACAAGTCCAAAAACGCATCCAAGAGTTACAGAGTTTGATTCGCTTTATCAATTCTAAAGCTATTGCCAGTTTAGATGATCTTGAAGACAAACCATTTAACCTAGAGGGTGACTTGGAAAAGTTTCAAAAAACAGGATTATTGGTAAAAGCACTTTCTGAAATTTTGAAAATTCCAATTCTTGATAATGAAGGAAAACCAAATAATAATAAAATCGACGCAAAAAAATACTACATATTATTTCAAGAAATAAACAATCAAGAAGATAAATAAGCTAATGAAATTTCCTCGTAATCCTGAAGTCATTCTAAATCCCCTTGAATGTCTTAATGAAATTGTTGAAGCATGGGCAGAGTATGCAAAAATTGCCCAAGAGGAGAAAACAAAAAGGCGTGAGATTGAAGCTTGGGAGAAAACAACCTTAGAGGGTATTGCTGCCAAGCGAGAAATTTTGATGTCATATCTCGATCGCGCTTTCGACGAGCGGCAAGAAAACTTTCAGAATCTTTTCCAGCAAGCCGATCGAGCGATGGAATCTGGTAATATCGAACAATTAGCGCTTCTATTAAATTCCATTACAGAACTGGCAAAAACGAGTCCATTCAAAGATTTAGTGAATACATCGAGGGTTCGAGCAGCACTTAACGATCCAGACCACATCTGGGAGTTTTAGGAATTCTGCATACTATTAGAGAGTGAAGTAAATTAGAGAAAAATTAGTCGTAGTATGGCATAGCTAAAATCATGTCTCTTTCTACTCGAACTCTCTCTATCGGCGATCGCCTTCCCCTATTTGGTTTGCTCGATCGAATGGGCGATCGCTTCATTCTCAGCGACAAGGCAGGTAAACCGGCGATCGTCTTTTTCTACGCCCAAGATGAAATGTCCGGATGCCAGGAAGTAGCGATCGCATTTCGAGATTTGATGCCGGAGTGCGATGAAGCGAACGTCGAGATTTACAGCATTAGTTTAGATCGTCCCGAATCCCGTCACGCCTTTGGGGAACAACACGATATTTCCTATACTCTCCTTTCCGATACCAACAAAGCGGTTAGCAAACTCTACGGCGTATGTCGTCCCACCGATGACGATAAAGGAGACTGGATTTACGCGCGGGCGGCATTTTTAATCGATACCAACCTGAAGATTCTCCAAATCTACCACCTCGGGGAGCTAGAAGCAGCTATCTCCCAAATGCGCAGCGATATCCACACCCTCATCCCCCGCGAAGAACCTCGCCACATGACGATGCAAGCCCCCGTCTTGCTGATTCCCAACGTCCTCGACAAGGAATTTTGCCAGGATTTAATTCGGTTGTGGCATACCGATAACGGCGACTCCGGCTTTATGAAGCGAGAAGGAGAGCAAACCGTCGGCTACATCGACTACACCCACAAAATCCGCCGCGATCACTTCGTCCGCGATCCGAAAATCCTCAGAAGTTTGGTGGCGAAGATGAAGCGACGTGTTTTTCCAGAAATGAAGCGTGCTTTCCAATTTGAAGCTAACCACTGGGAAAGTTTTCGCATCGGCAGCTACGATGCCAGTCGCGGGGGATTTTTCCGAGCGCACCGCGATGATACCACCGGGGGAACCGCCCACCGACGCTTTGCCATGACCTTAAATTTAAACGCTGGCGAGTACGAAGGCGGCTTTCTGCGGTTTCCCGAATACGGTTCCCATCTCTACAAACCCGATACCGGCTGTGCGGTGATTTTTTCCTGTTCCCTGATGCACGAAGCCACGGATATCACCGCCGGCGAACGCTTCGTCCTGCTGTCGTTTTTCTACGGCGACAAAGATGCCGAACAGCGCAAAGCCTACGAAGAACGCGCCAATAACGATTACCAGAATATTATTACGGTGGAGAAGTAGGAATTCGGAATTGGGGGAATTGGGGGAAACGCAAGCAACAACAGAGCGGAGGGCGAAGCATTTGGATATGTCAGATGTCGTTTTTCGCGTAATTTATCGCCCAAATGCTTTGCCCCTACGGCCGCGCGTAAAATCCAATATGATTCGCCACTGGGCGTTCTTCCATGGGAATTTTCGCGTGGATGGGGGCGTTTAATATTTGAGCGTTACCGTTACCATCGTCAATGGCAAGAGTAACAGAACCTCCACCATCGAGATTCACCGCTGCATTTGCCCCCAATTCGACGAAGATGTCCGCTAGTTCTGCCAGCCGCATCCCTTCGCTGTAACCCGGTTGTTTGTCATCGACGGCAACAATCCACAGTTTCTCGCCAGATGCGTCGATACCCACCGCCATCCGACCGTATAACGTATAATCCTTAGACCCCTTTGCCGGTAGGTTCGCCGGTTGTCCGTTCTCAACAATCGCCCGATTCCCAGCAACGCCGTGCAGCGTGCCTTCCGGGCAGGTTCCACCCCCCTCGATTCGAGCGCGTCCATCGCCCCCAAAACACAGCGCAGGCCACTCCTCTTGCCCTGGAGAGTAAATTTGCCCTCCCGACATTCCCAGCCCGACAGTGTTGGCTCGATCGCCGCTATGGGGATAGTAGTCCCAGGGGGTATTCTCGCGAAAGGGGTAAAAGAAGTTGGCATTCACCGCCACTTGCACGTCGAACTCTTCGAGGAATTCCGTAGTCGTGCGAGCGTTGACTTCCATATTGTCCGGTTCGAGAGTATCTGGCGGGTTACCCGGCGTCACCAACACATCCACCCCCTCCGCCGTTAAATCGATTTCCACCATATGGATCGCGATCGGACGGGGAGTATTGCGGACTTCCCGGCGATAGGAAACCCCCTCAAATAAAGAGCGATCGAGTTCCGTACGCGGCGGACGCTGCCAATACCCGCGACTGTATGCCACCAACGGCAGTGACAAGATACCGAGTGCGATCGCTTTCCAGACCAGTTGCATATGAAATATGGATAATTGACAATAGGACTCCGAATTCTCTCTCCGCGTCCCCCCATCTCCGCGTCCCCGCGTCTTCTCTTTCTTCCATGACCGATTCTCTCGATTTTAGCGGACAAAATTTACGCAACCGCTCCTTTCGCCGTCGCGATTTATCCGGGGCAAATTTTACCAATGCCGATATTCGCGGTTGCGATTTTCGCCAAGCCTGTCTGGTGGGGGCGAATTTTGCGGGAGTTCGCGCGGGATGTACGCCGATGCAAGCAATTGGGCTGTGGGGAGTGGCTATTGCGATCGCCCTCCTCTCCATCCAAGCCGTCCTCGACAGTGGATTTGGCGGTGTGGGGAAAACCCCAGGCGATCGCGGTTGGTCTTTCGTGGTGGCATTGCTGGTGACCCTCAGCTTAGCCGGGATGGGAGCGGGTCTCAAAGCCCTAGCGTCCGGTCGTCTGGGTTGGGTTGCCGGGGCAATATCGGGGATTGCCTCCGGCGCATTTCTCGGCTTCTACTATGCTGGAATTGCCACGGACAAAAACCCCCAAATTGCGGTTGTTGGGGCAGTCTTGGGAGGAGTGCTGATGGTTCCCGCCACCTGGAAATTTGGCAATCGAGTCTGGTTGCAACTGGTTGTTGCCGTCGCCGGAGCCATTTTCGGTTACGGGTTTGCCCTCCTGATGGGCGTGCGCGCCCTTGCTTACGCCAACGTGGGAGAGGTCGTCAATACCACCATCTTCGGTTTGGCGTGCCTCCTCTACTTGGGGTTCACCCTCGAATCGGGGGCGTTTGCCCTGCGTCTTTTAACCACCAGTCCCGGTACGTCCTTTGCCAAGGCAGATTTGACCGATGCTCGGTTTGACGGGGCAAAGCTCGATCGAACTGACTTTTCCCAGGCGAAGGGGACGTTGAATAGACACGGGGACGCGGTGACGCGGTGACACGGTGAGAATGAGTATTTTGGGGAGAGGATGAACGATCGAGTATCAACTGGGCGATCGAGTCCCTCCTCCTATCTCCGCGTCCGGAGCGTCTCCGCGTCCTCTTATTCCTCACTCGTTCCCCATCACATCCGGAACCATCGGCAGTGCGGCATCCTGTTCCAGCTTGCTCATATTCTCGGCAATAATTTTGCCATCGGTGAGAAAGCGGAAGGTTTCCTGGTAGAGGCTTTGCCAGAATTGATTGCTCATCCCCTGGGAAACTTCCGTGGGATCGACCATGGGGTGTGGAACTAAATCGCTGGCGGGATACATATAGTAAGCATGACCCGCTGTTTCGCCGCCTAGTTGCCCGAACAGTTTCTGATTGGTTTCGATATCTGCTGCATCTTCGTTTTCTGTCAGAACGAGCAGAGTGGGAATCTCTTTGAGTTTGCGAATATTGCGATCGAGCAGAACGAAATCTCCAAACCGATTGACTGCCGTAAAGCAGCCTAGGGGGAAACGCAAACTCGGGTCCCATCCCGTCTCGGCAATATCCAACGGCCCGGCGAGGTTGACGTAGAGTTCCCGATCCTTGCCGTAAATTTCCAGGAGTGGGGCGTAGGCGATCGCTTTTTTGATGCGATCGGGTCGATCTGCGGCTAATGCGAGGGAAACGGCCCCACCCACCGATAAACCGAGGGTGTAGATATCCCCCGGCATGGCATCGAGTTCGGCGAGGCGCGATCGGGCTTCGTGGAGATAGTTGGTGTGAGAGGAGATGAAATAGCGATCGAAATCGGGATCGTCGTAATCTTCGAGTGCCTTGCGAATTTCCAAAAGCTGGGGTTCGATTTTCATCAACCGTGCCAGTAGAGCCGACGATTGCAACGCATTCGGACCCCGACTCTGGGCTTCTGTCGTGTTGGTAGCCGCCATCATATTTGCGACGGCACTCATCAGCACCGGATCGTGTTGGGCTTTCTCCCGCAGGGGATTGGCATATTCCGGCTTCAGGTCGATTTGCGGCCAATATTTATCGGGGGGCAAGCAAGCATGGCCGCAGAGTCCTGCTTGATAGATGTTGAATCCATTCTGAAATAGGTAATCCGCCAACCGCCACATCTGGTGAGGACGAGCCGTAAAACCGTGAAACAGCATCACCGTCCCGCGAATCGGCTTTCCCGCCTCGTGGAACAAATAGTACGGGTAAGCCCCAAATCGACTATCGGGATTGGCATCGATGCTTTGGATATAAGTATCGATGTGTTGGCGGGTGCGATCGAGTTGCGCTTGGGTTGCAGATACGAGATTTTCGGACATGGCACTCCTTAGTTGTGATGGAATTTGGAACCGGAAACTGGGATAACTTCTAATTAATCTGATGTCAGCTTAGCCCATTTTAAATTTTTGGTTTCTAGGGGTGAGAGTCGGACGCCATGGGGTAAAACGAACGTTGGTGAGTCCTAAAGCGTCAATTTTTAATCGCCCTCATATCATCATGATAGAAAGTGCGTTGCAAAATTTATCTTCCACGATGCGATCGCATTTTAGTTGCTCGTGTAACCGACTATCAAACTCTCAATCGCTTGCAAGAATACGTCCTAATTAACACCCAACACCGACGTGTAGAAATCTTCCGCCGCCACAGTGACGATCTCTGGGTTTTCCAAACCTACGAGAATTGCCAAACGTTTCATCTTAAAAGTATCGACTATACCGGTACATTTGAAATGCTTTATGAAGATGTGAGTCTAGAATCGATCGCCCTGAAGATAATTCAGCGAGTCCGTCGTAAAATATTGTGGCGGTGGATTATCGCATTCCTCAATCGACATTGGTGCGAGAATCAAAAATTTCGACAATTACGCCGAAGTCATCAATTTCTTCTCCCGTTTCCCATTCCCCTTTCCCCTTTAACCCATTTCCACACGATGTCTAACTGACTTGATGCAACTTGGTGAAGACCAGCCCATCGCGATAGGCTAAAAGAAGTTAAAACTCCTTGCCTTCTTCTATGACCAATCGCCTCGCCGAGTCCCAAAGCCTCTACCTGCGCAAACACGCTGAAAATCCCATCGATTGGTGGCCCTGGTGCGACGAAGCCCTAGAAACCGCCGAACGGGAAAACAAGCCGATTTTCCTCTCCATCGGCTATTCGAGCTGCCACTGGTGTACGGTGATGGAGGGGGAAGCCTTCTCCGACAAAGCGATCGCTGAGTTCATGAACGCCAACTTCCTGCCGATAAAAGTCGATCGCGAGGAACGGCCGGATATCGACAGTATCTACATGCAAACCCTGCAAATGATGGTGGGGCAAGGGGGATGGCCGCTGAACGTATTTCTGATGCCCGACACCCGCGTACCCTTCTACGGCGGAACCTATTTCCCCGTGCAACCCCGCTACGGCAGACCGGGATTTTTGCAAGTGTTGCAGCAGTTGCGCCGCTATTTCGATACAGAAACCGAGAAATTGCGATCGGTTCAGGCTGATATCCTCCAGGGATTGAACCAAATGGCAATGCTTCAAGCCCCCGAAGCCGGTTCCCTGCAAGAAAATGCTCTCCTCACCAAAGGGTTTGAAGTCAGTACCCGCATCACCATCCCCGACGGCCCCGGTACGCGGTTTCCGATGATGCCCTACGCAGAAACCACCTTGCGGGGATCGCGATTTGACTTGAAAGAGTCGGAAGAATCGGAGTTCGATGCCAAACAAGTGGCAGCCCAGCGGGGGCTGGATTTGGCGCTGGGGGGGATTTACGACCACCTTGCTGGGGGATTTCACCGCTATACCGTCGATCCCACCTGGACGGTTCCCCACTTCGAGAAAATGCTCTACGATAACGGGCAGATTGTCGAGTATCTGGCGAATTTGTGGAGTGCGGGGGTACGAGAACCGGCATTTGAAAGGGCGATCGCCGGAACGGTAGAATGGCTCAAGCGAGAGATGACCGCGCCGGAGGGCTATTTCTACGCCGCCCAGGATGCCGATAGTTTTACAGCACCGGAAGATAAGGAACCAGAAGAAGGGGCGTTTTACGTTTGGAGTGATGCCCAGTTGCGATCGCTTCTTTCCGATGCCGAGTATGCAGAACTCCAAGAACAGTTTACCGTCACCCCCGAGGGTAACTTTGAAGGCAACAACGTCCTCCAACGCCGCCATCCCGGACAACTTAGCGACACCCTAGAGGCAACGCTGGCTAAACTGTTTACCGCCCGCTACGGCGATACCCCGGAAGTCGTTACCACGTTTATTCCCGCGCGGAACAATCGGGAGGCGAAATCCCAGCCTCGCCGGGGACGCATCCCAGCCGTGACGGATACCAAAGCCATTGTCGCCTGGAATAGTTTAACGATTTCGGGATTGGCGCGGGCTGCTGCAGTGTTTGGCAATGGGGACTATTTCGATTTGGCGCTGGGGGCAACGGAATTTATCCTGGAGAATCAATGGGTGAACGATCGCCTGCACCGGTTGAACTACGATGGCAATGTCTCGGTGTTGGCGCAATCAGAGGACTATGCCTTTTTTATTAAAGCTCTATTGGATTTGCACCAAGCCAGTTTGGTGTTGAAGCCAGAGACAGCGGAGGAGTTCCTCAAGTCTGCGGTGAAGGTGCAAGCAGAATTTGACGAATTCCTCTGGAGTCTCGATGGTGGCGGGTACTACAATACTCCCAGCGATGCCAGCAGCGATTTAATCGTCCGGGAACGGGCGTATACCGATAATGCCACCCCCGCCGCCAACGGAATTGCGATCGCCAATTTAGTACGGTTGGGATTGCTGTGCGAAAACCCCGAATATCTCGATCGCGCCGAACGAGGGTTGCAAGCCTTCCACAGCATCCTCGCCAAAGCCCCCCAAGCTAGCCCCAGCATGGTTGCCGCCCTGGACTGGTATCGCCATCCGACCCTCGTTCGCACCACCGACGAGCATCTGGCTTCCCTGGTGGCGACGTATCTACCGACTGCCGCTTGCAAGCTGGAATCGGCATTGCCGGAAGGAGCTGTGGGTTTGGTGTGTCGGGGATTGGCTTGCCTCGAACCGGCCAAAAATCGCGATCGACTCTTCGAGCAAGTGAATCGGGCACAATTGACAATGGAAAATTGACAATGGATAACTCGATCGCATTTTTCCAACATTCGATCGCTCAATTATCCAGCCTCAAAGATTTTAGGGATGTGCGGGACAACAGTGTCCCCACACTCTGGGGTCAACAGCCGTTGACCCCGACGATGATTTTGCGATTCAAACCGAATCGAGGTGAAATCACTCCTAAAGGACCGATCCGTTTCTTTCGATAGACTTCTCCTGGCAGTACTCATAAACGTTCCATCAATTCACCCCAATCTGCACCATGTTTAGTAGACCCGAACCCATTCCTCCCAAACCCGGTCAAGAATCTGTCTGGGACTATCCCCGTCCGGCTATTTTAGAAGATACCTCCAAACATCTCAAAGTGATGTGTAATGGGATTGTTTTAGCCGAAACAGATCGCGGAAAAAGAGTCTTGGAAACCAGCCATCCTCCCACCTATTACTTTCCACCCGAAAGTGTCAAATTAGAGTATTTCATCGAAACTCCAAAAGTTACGATGTGCGAGTGGAAAGGTCAGTGTCGGTATTACGATATCAAGATTGGCGATCGGTTAATTCAAGTTGGGGCTTGGCAATATTTTAAACCCACCCCTAACTTTGAAAGTATTCAAGAGTACTATTCATTTATGCCATCTTTGATGGATGCCTGTTACGTCGATGGCGAACTGGCAACGCCTCAAGCGGGTAATTTCTATTCTGGATGGATTACCGCTGATATTGTCGGTCCGTTTAAAGGGGGACCGGGGACTTGGGGATGGTAAGGTTTACAGTCATTTTCGTCTGTTATAGACTCCTAGAATTTAGCAGTTGCCATATCGGTTAAGACACAAGTGACCACGGGCAGGGGGGGAAGACCTCAGCAAAATTACACAATTTTCAGGTGTTGTCCGCGCCCGCCCTGGCAGTTGCGATAACTTTCACGTGTTCCAAGCTAAAACTCCCGAAATTTTGGCTTTCCCGAAGAGTCGACAGCCGTTCGCGCGCGCGACTCCTTTGGAGTATCTCCGATGGCTGACCGCACAAATGCTTACGTCTGCACTCTAGTTGGGTTACCGCAGTGGTCAATTTCCAGAGCGCACCCTCAGTCACCCCAGATTGAAATTCAAGTGTTAATTTTTAGATGAATCCAATACAGACCGGTGAATACTGCTGACTGTGGCGATCGCTCAAAAGTCTCGAACCTGCAACAATTTCCGTTTTTGAGAATTTCAAATATTTTCGGAATGGAACGAACCCGAACTGTAGCTTATCAAAAGAACGGCTTTGCTAGGTTTTTTGTGTTTACCTTCAGGGCTATATATTACCACATGCATGGAGAAAAAGCAAACGAAAATTCCTAAAATTAAGGGATAAATTAGGGATCAATTTAATGTTTGCATGACTTGTAAATGTTCCTGCATTTTACATGGGAAATCAATCGATCTTTACCAATTTGAGATCGATGTAGGTTGAGCGAACTCGCTCGATCTGAGGGGCAATCTTGTCCTCAATTACGATCGATGTAGATAGAGCCTCGACTCTCTTCATTCTCGACGTACTGCATAAAATAACTCTCCTACGTACCTATTCTCTGAATAGAATCGAACGATTGACCAGTCCAACGAATCTAGAGCGAAAAATGAAACGATCGATTGCTTTTTTAGCGGGTCTAACAATCTTGGGAACCCTCTCCCCCGCCAATGCCAATCCCAACCCGAAAAAGCCTCTGGTGCGGCAACCTCAAAAACAAGAGATGCCCGCGCCCGAAAATCGGGTCAAGACGCTTCAACACCCCCAAAGTAAAGCATTGGGCGCAACGCCTTCTCAAGGTCTAGAAGGGGAAACCTCTCAACTCGCCCAATTTGACGAATCGATCGGTTTGTACGCCACCTTTGAAGACGGCAAATACGGCTACACGAACCAAGCCGGAGAGTGGGTGATTAAACCCCAATTTGATGAAGCCTGGGAATTTTACGAAGGACTCGCTCCGGTGAAAGTGGGACGGCTATGGGGATATATCGATCCGTCGGGGAACTTCGTCATCGAACCCCAACTCGATGAAACCTGGGGCTTTTTCGATGGAATCGCCATCGTTCGCGCCGGCTATCAGTGGGGTTTAATCGATCGCGCTGGGAACTTTGTCGTCGAACCCCAGTACGACGAAATTTGGTATCCCTCCGGAGAACTGATTACCGTCAAAAAAGACTATCAATGGGGCTTTATCGATCGCGCGGGTAACGTTGTCGTCGAGCCATCATATGAAGCAGTTTGGGACTTTTCGGAAGGACTCGCCGGCGTGCGGCGCGATTACAAATGGGGGTTTGTCGATACCACGGGAAATCTGGTCATCGAACCCCTGTATGACGAAATTTGGGGCTTCTCCGGCGGTGTTGCTCCGGTGCGGGTCGGTGCCAAATGGGGCATTATCGATCGCGCTGGCAGAACCGTTGCCCCCGCAGAATTCGATGAAATTTGGAGCTACACCAACGGCATGGCCCCCATCCGTGTCGGTGCCAAGTGGGGATTCATCGATGCCAACGGCAACACCGTCGTCGAACCTCAATTTGACGAAACCTGGGGCTTTTACGGGAAAGTTGCCCCGGTGCGGGTGGGTGCCAAGTGGGGCGCGGTGGATACCGCCGGACGTATTGTTATCGAACCCCAGTTTGATGAGGTGGGTTACGCAGCCGAAGAACTCGTCTCCATCCGCATGGGAGATAAATGGGGTCTGATGGACTCGGCCGGTCGCATTATTACCGAACCTCGGTTCGATGAAATTGGCTACGTGTCCGAGAACCTCTCTTCCGTTCGAGTGGGAGATAAGTGGGGTCTGATGGATTCGGCCGGTCGCATTGTGATCGAACCCCAATTCGATGCAGTTTGGTATCTCCTCGAAGGAATTGCTTCGATTCAAGTGGGGAATAAGTGGGGCGCCATCGATATGGCCGGTCGCATCCTCGCCGAACCCCAGTTTGACGAGATTTGGTACTACTCGGAAGATGTCGCCCAGGTGCGCATCGGCGAGCGATGGGGCTATCTGGACCGTTCTGGGGAATTAACCTGGGACGAGCAGTAATATCGCTGCTGCCACCTCGATCGAGTGGGAAGGCAGAGGGAGCAGGGGAGGCAGGGGAGGCTAGATTCTCCCTTATCACCCCATCACCGCGTCACCGCGTCACCCCATCACCCCCATACCCTTCTAGCCCGTTTCCCCCGACGAAGTGGAAGATTCGGAGATGCGATCGTACCAAATCTGTCGGTAAATCAGTTCCAACTCGTTGCCGACGGTGAAGAAATAATCCATCTGCTGCGTTTGCAGAGATACGAAAATTCGGAAAAACCCGAGCGCCAAAATCGCCACCATCGTCCCCGCAGCGGTGGTGAGCAATGCGGCGCTAATTCCCGCGATCGCTTGAGAGGTGTTGGTTTGGGCGATGTTCCCGATGTCGAGTTCGGCAAAGGTGATGATTAAACCGATCACCGTCCCGAGTAACCCCAATAGTGGAGAGAGTCCCACCACCGCCTCGAAAAATTGATTGCCCTTGCGCATTTGGATAAATTCTCGATCTGCTGCGGCTTCCATGGCGAGGTGGAAGGTTTCTGGGTTCGGGTTTTGCAGTTGCAGGGGGGCGAGTAAAAAGCGACCGATGGGTAGAGATCGAGCTTGTTGGGCGATCGCAACTGCTTTATTTAAATCGTAGCGGGCTGCATCCAAAACAAGGCTGACGATTTCATGTTCGCGCCCGAGCAAACGAATCCAGAACCCAGCGCGTTCGATGGCACGGGTTAAGGTGAGAACCGATAACCCTAACAATGGCCACATCACCGGACCGCCCTGAAGAAATAAGTCGTACGCTCGGGTCATGGAGATCGAGGAGGTAGGGAAACTCTTATAAGGGTATCGTGTTTGGATTCTGGGTGACTTTGGGGACAATGGACAATGGCGTTGTTGCACAAATCGGGTGAACAGGATGATGTGGTAGGGTTGTATCGCCTGCTACGCATCTAATTTACTAGTGCAGCGCGGCACAAATAGTTACCTAGCTCTCAAACGCAGCAAAGCTATGTACTGTAAGCATTTTGAATTTTGAATTTTGCGTGCATCGCGAGCGGTGTCGGTTTGAGTCCCGTTCAACTTTTCAAGACGCATTTTTAATTCTGCGTAGCAGCACTACGCGCGATTGCCACTGACCCCTTTGACTACGGCAGCTCCGATTAAATGAGCCAGGCGCAGTGCTTCGGGTACTTTGCCGCAGTCCGTTAAGCGCTCCAATGCCATGGCGATGATGTGGGCATCTTCTCCACAAACTTGAAAGAAAAACGGGGGATGAGCGTGAATAGTTCCCGCTCGTTGTAACAGCTCTAGACGCTGTGGGGTATCGGGCAAACGAGTGAGGGCTTGTTGCATTTTTTCGAGGTTGGGGGGGCGGCGCATCACGGCAACGCAGGGCAGTTGTAACCGGTCGGCAAGTTGAGGTAAATCGATGAGGTTGAATCCCCCAAAACCCAAACCATCGAGCAGGACTAAATGTAACTGGGGCGCGAACTTGCTATCGGTAACGAGTTCGCAAACCGTATCGGTGGCATCGGTGCCATCTCGCTGTATCTTTCCCCAGACCATTCCCTCGAAGCGGGTTCCGGCACAAACGACTCCAGCGAGGGGCACTGCGGCATTTCCCTGACGCTCGAACGGCGCATCATCAAACCCGATCGCGCGGATCGTCCGCTTCTTCTTAATTAATTCTTCCAGTTTCATCGGGGGTGCGCTCCTGACAACTCGATCGATATGGGTTATATTTAAATCGTGTGAGGAGTAAAGAGAAAAGCGTTTGGGGTCGAAACACGGCAAGACTCCCGAACGCTTTTTTCATTGAGCGGTTTCTCGAATGTTGTCGGGGGAGCTTCTCAGAGCGATCGAAACCCCACATCGTCTCGGTTAAGACGTGCGATCGCCCCAGATAAACTGCTTTAAGATTTCTCCCGGTTTCCGATCCCAAGTATCCACGTGGTCGTAGATCGAACCTTCCTCATCTAGGGTATAGGTTGAGGAACCGTTGAAGAACAGCCGCGGTGTCCAAGGCAGCCGCAAAATTCCCCGTACCGTCCATTCGGCAACGATGGTATTGGGAGTATCTCGATCGACTCGATGCAGATCGAAGGCAATTTCGGTAAAAAATAATTGAGCGTGGAATCGCAACGTCCAAAAAATAATTCGGTAACTGAATTTGCCTTTAAACCGATTCACCGGATCGGTAAATTTAATATCGTTTCTGTAGATATCGTAGGAAATATCTCGATCGAACAGCGTCGGTAACTCTTGACGGAGAATTTCGATCGCTTCTGTGACTCGGGCATCGTACTCCGGGTTGGTGGGGGGCGAACTCGAAGGGGCAATCATAGGAATTGTAAGAGAAAGACTTTGGAAAATGAGAGGATTTTTCCTCAGCCTATCACGATCGCCCTTGGGGGGAATTCGGAAGTCGGAATTGGGAATTTGGGAAACGGGAGAATTGGCAGAAATTTAGCCCTCGAAGCCGCCGAAGCTCCCCAAGCCTCGCGAAACAAGCCCTATTCACCGTTCCCCCGTAGCGGTACAATAAAGTTCTTATAACGATCGGTATTTGGCTTCCGGGATTGACTTCGTTTCATCGATTCATTTGCTCAGATCCGTGAAAACTTTATTTCGACATGGGTTCGCTGCCTTGGCGACAGCGACGCTTTCAATACTAGTACCGCTCACTCCAGTTTCTGCAAACTTCGATCGCCAAGAAGTCGAGCAGGAAAACTTCATCGCGATCGCCGCCCCGGTGGGTCAAACCTTGGGATATCAGCTGCTGATTTTAGAACAAGTGTCCGACACTCGTTTGTGCTGGAGCGAACGCGACCTCAGTCCAGTTATCGTAGACCCGTTGTTACTCGATTTCGACTTTAGCGGCATTTGCGGGCGCAGTACTGACAGTAATGGCTATTCGATTCGCGTGGATAACCAAGATTGGGCGCTAGACTACGCCTTGCGAATCCAACGGGAAGGGAACGATCTCGTTCTCAAGGGAGTTCCGTTTGGTGCCGGTGAGGAAGCTTTTGAAATCGGTCGCACGAATGGCGTTGCCTCCGGTTTCCTCAAAATCGAGCTACATCCGGGATGGCGGTTTGCCCGACGCAGCTATCGAGGTCGTCCTTTGGGTCACATTTATCTCACTTACGATCGCTGATATAGCATTCAGCCATCAGCCGTCAGCCATCAGCCGTCAGCAAAAATATTGCTGTGCCGATCTCCTGGATTATTTATTTGTCTTCAGTGCATCGCAGGTGCGGACGATAACGATTTAGGTCTTCGTATATTTGGTAGGGGTCAAGCGTGCACCCTGGGTGTAGGGGTCAACGGCCGCATTCCCCCTACGATAATTCCCGCACATCCCTAATTTCGCGAATGCATCCAGGTGGTGATGCCCTCAGCTAGGGAAATGGCCAGTTGTTCCTGGGCGACGGGATCGACGATCCACTCAAACTCGTAGGGATTGATAGCAAACCCCAGTTCTAGCAACACCGAGGGAGTGACTGACGGGCGTGCCAGGGCGAGATTTCCCCAAAATACGCCGTAAGCCGGTCGATTCAGATCGACCACTAAATACTCGTATAAATAGGCGGCCAAATCTTGAGCTTGGGTGTGATACCAAAAGGTTCCCACCCCGGCGGTATTGATGGCATCTCCCTGGTCTGGGAGGGCGTTGTAATGGACGCTGAGGGCAATGGTGGGTTCGGCTTTGTTAATCATCGCCGCCCGGTCTGCCGGCCATAAATCTTCCTCTGCTTCTCGGGTCATAATCACCGTCGCCCCCCGTTCTTCGAGGCGATCGCGCAGGAGATTCGACACCACCAGGGTGACATCTTTTTCCGGCAATCCCGTCGGTCCCACGGCCCCCAAATCTTCGGGTCCCCCATGACCGGCATCGAGGAGGATGGTTGCCCCCGCCAGGGAGTTCGGGCCGCCGGTGAGTTGGGGAGGTTTGCGCAGGGAGAGGATGAGGGTGGTTCCGTCGTAGCGGAGTTTGTATCCCCACTGCTGGGATTCGTTGAAATAGAAGGTGTAGCGAACTCGATCGCCATCCACTTGCTGCCAGTCGAGGCGATCGACCAGGGGATTCTCGTTAAAGGCGATGGTGTCAGTTTGGGCGGTGGTATTGTGCAGGGTGAGGGAGAGTTTGCGCGCCCCTTGTTCGACGGATACCGGAACTGGGACTTCTAGGGGGAAGAGAACTTCCAGCCATTTCTCTGTCGGGCGCGATCGCACGCTGCGAATATTCGATCTTGGAGGTGCGCCTGCTGCTGAAATTCGCACTTCCTCGGCTTTAATCCACGCCCCGTAGTCTAGGCGCACCCATTTCCCTTCTTTACCGGTAATCGCGGCTTTGGTTCCCCTCGGTAGGGGGGTGAGGCGAGAGAAGTCTGTAGTTGGCCCGGTTCGGGCAACTCCAGCCTCGACGATGACTTCAGCCATTTCAACCCGATCGGGCGATAAAATTTCGATCGCCCCTAATCCCGGTTGAGTGCGCGTCGTCCCGTTCATCGCCAGGTTAAATGTGGGTACGCCCAAATTTCCGGGGGTGGAGAAGGTTGCACAACCTTGGTAGGCGGCGGCGATGTCTGGGGCGATCTCCTGAATTTGGGGTTTATTGTCTCCGGTGAGAACGGCGTTGTTGGCCGGCAAACTGACGATTTCCGACTGGGGGAGGAGGGGAACGGTGCGATTGGCGAGGGTGACGGAAACGTTGGCGTTAGCAGGGGCGATGGCATCGAAACAAATCGATTCTCCCGGCTGGCGGGCGATCGGTTCGACAGGCATCAGGGAACCTTTGGCAAAGTTAATTCCGTCGGGCATCACCGGCGCGGTGGAGTTGCGGGTTACCACCATTTCTAATTCCCGATCGCCGTGGCGAATGGTAAACCGGTTTTCACCGATTTGGAGGGGCAAGCTGGGGGCAAAATGTCCGGCCGGGCTGCGTTCGATCGCCTGTCCGTTGATGGAAACTTCTCCGTCCGGTGGGGCGGTTCCGATGAAGAAGATGCGATCGGCCGTAGTTTGATGGTTGGCGGGTGGGTAGGCGATGTACAGCGATTGTTGCGCCATCACTGAAGATGCGATCGCCCCTCCCAATACGGTTAGTCCGAGAGCGGTCGGTGCGAATATCTGGAGACTAGGGAATGCCCGATCGAAATTTGCCTTTGCGTTTGACATTTACCATTAAGATTTAAGGCGACTGTATATTACCATAAATAAGTAATAAGTGAGGATAAATTATTTCTCTAGTGTATATCGAACCATTATTTTAAACTTTAAAAATATGACTAACGGCTACAGGTAGATTTCTAATGATAGAAAGTATAAAGCTGGAAAATTTTAAAAGTCATCGCTCGACTCAACTAACTCTAGATGGCTCTCGCTTACATGCACTGGTTGGACAAAATAGTTCAGGAAAGACATCTGTGCTAGAGGCATTACATTATATGAGCCAACTAACGACCAGGAACGATTCTTTGATTTTTATTCAGAATAAGTCTCCTGAATTCATTACTACTATAAATAAAGAATATATGAAAGTAACTACTAAAGGATATTTTGACCATACTAAAAGAATGGGATGGGAATCATTTTATCAATATAAAAGCAACGATTCTAAATGGGATTTTTCTAGTATTTTTTGCTTTGAAAACAGACAATTTCCTTTATATAACTTAAAAAATAGATTAAAAAAATATGATTTAAAAGATATGATTCCTAATTTCTCAGAAAATTCTGTTTATTTAAAGTTGGTAGAAAGTGATTTGAAAACAGCAGCTTACAGTAATAAAATCTCACCTCAAGTGGAAGATGACGGTCTTGCACCTACTCTAGACTATATACGCAACGAAGCATACGAAAATTTTCAAACACTTAAGGAAATGTTAAAAAAAATTGTTCCGACTGTTAGACAAATAGGAATAAGACGTGCAAAAGTTGTCTTTAATCGTCAGCGTTCAATTGAAGTTAATGGCAAATTAATTCCGTATGATGAAAGTCAGGATATTATCGGTCAAGAAGTTGTATTAGATATGAGTACAGGAGATAGAATTCCAGCTCATTCAATCAGCGAAGGAACAATACTTGCGTTAGGTTTGCTGACGGTTTTGATGCATCCTAATCAACCCAAACTAGTTTTACTTGATGATATTGAACAAGGACTTCATCCCAAAGCACAACGAGATTTAATGGATGTATTAAAAGAAATACTGAAATTAAATGAAAATCTACAAATTATTTTCTCTACTCATTCACCTTATATTGTAGATGAACTTAAACCTTCTCAAGTTCATGTCTTATATAATCCCGATGAAGGATTTACAATATCAAAACGCTTAGATGAACATCCAGATATTGAATGGGCAAAACAAGCTTTAACAACGGGAGAGTTTTGGGATGCTGAAGGTGAAGAGTGGGTTGTAGGTAGCGAAAATTCGTGAATGAGTTTATTGTTATTGTCGAGAGTAATGCCGATGCTCGAACGGCAACTGAACTTGCGGAGCGAATTCTCGTAGAGAAAGTTGAGTGGTTAGAGCGAGATAATCTGAAATATATATTTCGATGGAGTGGTTTACAGGAAAATACAAGCAATTCTTGCTGGAAAGATATTAATAAGATTCTCGATGACTTCAAGCAAAACTCAAATTTTCGACTTCCAAAGTTTTTAGCAGATCGCAGACAAAAGTTGAAAGCTGATGCTGCAATCTCTATCAAAATTCTCAATTTAGTTCGCTTTTTGCAAAAAGAGAGAGAGATTAAAGCTATATTATTGATTCGCGACTTAGATAATCAGCCGAAACGCCGAGAAGGTTTAGAACAAGCTCGATGGCAAGATATCGATTGCCAACCTAAACTAGAAATTATCCTCGGAACGGCAAATCGAATGCGTGAGGCTTGGGTTCTCCACGGATTTATACCAGTCAATTCACAGGAAGAGCAACGGTTAGCGAAGATAAAACAACAGTTAACATTCGACCCTTGCACGGAGTCAGAGAAATTACGATCGACTTCTCGAGAAGATCGAGACCGCCTGCGAAATCCCAAAGTCATCGTCGAAGAACTAACGGGAAAAGACATGGAACGGGAACGGCTGTGTTGGGAAGAAACCAGTTTGGAGATTCTACGAGAACGCGGGATCAAGACTGGTTTAACAGATTACATTCGGGAAATTGAGGAACGGTTAGTACCCATTATTTGCAAGTCTTAGGATATCTATGACAACGTGATTAATTTATAATTGTTCATTGTTCATTGTTCATTGTTCATTGTTCATTGTTCATTGTTCATTGTTCATTGTTCATTAGCCTAAAATCTCGCTAAAAAAGTCTATCGCCTCTTTCAACGCCGCAACAAATACATCAATTTCTTCAACGGTATTGTAGAAATACAAACTCGCCCGCGCCGTGGAAGAAACCCCGAGAATCGTATGTAACGGCTGCGTGCAATGGTGTCCCGTCCGAATAGCAACCCCCGCTTCATCCAACAGCGGTAAAATATCATTAGCGTGTATTTCTCCGGCGGTAAATGCAGCTAATGCCGCCCGTCCGCTACCGTCAGCATTCGGTTTGGGACCGTAAATTCTCAATTGGGGAATCGTTGACAGTTTTTCAAACAAATAGGCACATAACTCGTGTTCGTAAGCGGCAATTTTATCCATCCTAATGCCACTCAAATAATCCACGGCTGCACCAATCGCGATCGCCTCTCCAATGGCCGGAGTTCCCGCTTCAAACTTATGGGGCAAATCGGCATAGGTTGAAGTTTCTAAAGATACCTCTTCAATCATTTCTCCCCCACCCAAAAAAGGAGGCATCGATCGCAGCAAATCCAACTTGCCATACAAGAAACCAATTCCCGTCGGCGCGCACATTTTATGTCCCGAACCCACCAACCAATCGCAGTCCATTTCGCGGACATCAATGGGCATATGGGGCAAACTTTGACAAGCATCAATCAACACGTTAGCTCCATACTTGTGAGAAATCTTCACAATTTCTTCGACGGGATTGATGCAGCCGAGGGTATTAGAAACGTGAACCACCGAAACCAATTTAGTTTTCTCGGAAATCAGGGTTTTAAACTGTTCTAAATCGAACTCCTCAGTTTCCGTCAACTCCACAAATTTCAACACCGCCCCGGTTTTCTGGGCAACCAATTGCCAAGGAACGAGATTACTGTGGTGTTCCATCACCGATAGGATAATTTCATCCCCCGATTTGAGGGTATTCATTCCCCAAGAATAGGCAACTAAATTAATCGCTTCACTGGCATTGCGAGTAAAAACAATTTCGTTGCGCGACTCAGCATTGACGAATGCTGCCAGCTTATCCCGCGCCGCTTCGTAGGCAGTGGTAGCCCGCGCGCTGAGGGTATGCACGCCTCGGTGAACGTTGGCATTATCAAATTCGTAGTAATGTTGCAGCGCGTCGAGAACGGCTTTCGGCTTTTGGGAAGTGGCTGCATTATCGAAATACACCAAGGGTTTGCCGTGAACTTCTTGATGCAAAATGGGGAAGTCGGCGCGGACGAAATCAGCGATCGTTTTTTCTCGAACTAGAGTCATGGTTTTGCGGGAGATGGGGTGAAAGAGCGGTGGGGCGATCGAAATTCGCTCGAAATTTATCTTCGAGTGCGAGCGTCTCGCTCGCGATTGGAAATGAGCTAAAAAATCGAAACAAATTTAGAAATTGCGATCGCGTGGTGTTGGGTCAATTGCAAACTTAATCCGGGTAAAATGAACGCGAGCGAGACGCTCGCACTGTGATGGCGATCGACATCTTCTCAAGTTAAATAGGTGCGGCAAGACACGCATTGAGACAAAATTTTCGCCACGGAAGGAACGGGAATTTGCTGCAAAATTTCCGCCGCAAAGGCATCCACTAATAAATGTTCGCTAGTTTGCCGATCGAGTCCCCGACTTTGCAAGTAGAATACCTCATCTTCTTCGAGTTGACTCACCGTTGCCCCGTGGGCGCATTTAACGTTATCGGCGACAATTTCTAGTTGCGGTTTGGTATTGATCCGCGCCTTGGGAGAGAGGAGGAGGTTGCGGTTAAGTTGGCTGGCGTTGGTAAGCTGCGCCGCCTGGGGAACGCAAACCCGCCCGTTAAAGACACCGTGGGCGCTACCGTCGATAATATTCTTGTGGAGTTGGTTTGCCTTACCGTTGGGGCAGTTGAGGGAGATCGTACTGTGAGTGTCGGCGACTTGCTTGCCGGAAATCAGCGTTAGCCCGTTGAGGGTGGTTTCCGTGCCTTCCCCGGTTTGAAAGACATCCAAGTTATGGCGGGAAAGCCCTGCCCCAAATCCGATCGCGTGGCAGGTATAGCGGCTATCTCGGCTTTGAGTCACGGCAGTTTTGCCGATGTGGAACGCAGCCCCCGCATCCCGTTGCACCCGCAGGTGTTCGACTTGGGCGTTATCTGCCAGCCAGAGTTCGGCGACGCTGTTGGTGAAGTAAACTCGATCGCCCGTCGCATCGGGACAACCGGCACTGGTGGAGGTATATTGCTCGATTAGGGTGAGGCTGCTGTTGGCTTCGGCGACGACGAGGCAGCGCGGCTGTACCAGCGTCGGCGCATCACCGGAAGCAGCGACGCACAGCAGTTGAATCGGCGTTTCGATAACTTGATTTTTCGCCACCCAGATAATTGCCACATCGTCCAAACTGGCGGTATTGAGAGTGGTAAACACTTCCTCGCTTCCGGGCTGTTGCGCCAGATACTCCCCGAGGCGATCGCGTTTTTGGGCGGGTAACTCGGAGATATTACCGGCAAATACTCCCTCAGGTAATACTTCTACATTCGATAGGGTAGAGGCATATTTGCCGTTGACGAATACCAGATGGCTTTGGGCGGCTTCTGGGAGAACGAACTCGGCGATGGTTTCGGAACTCAGTTGGATGTCGGTTGGCGCTTGAAACTGAATTTTCAGCAGCCCAGACAAATCGGTAAACCGCCACTCTTCATCGCGGGTGGTGGGGATGGCAAGTTCTTGCAACCAAGCGGCTGCGCGATCGCGAATTTCGGCGAATGTCGAGTTGGCGGGCGATCGTAGGTTGAGGAGTTGGGTTAGATAGGAAACTCGTTCTGGGGTGGCAAGTTGAGTCGTCATAATCGGGAATGGAGAACGGGGAACGGGGAATGGGGAAGAGTTGGAGGAGGTTGCCGATGTCCGCT
Source organism: Zarconia sp. (assembly GCF_057467645.1). Classification (NCBI taxonomy): domain Bacteria; kingdom Bacillati; phylum Cyanobacteriota; class Cyanophyceae; order Oscillatoriales; genus Zarconia; species Zarconia sp. The sequence goes on along the minus strand of NZ_JBRJXU010000052.1, from coordinate 5,364 downwards.
TAAACCAGTGCGGCTTCGTATTCTTCAATCGCCCAATCGTACCCGCGTTCTTCCAATTCGAGGGCGAGTTCTTTGCCACCGCTGCGGAGAATTTTGCCGTCGTACATCACGTGAACGAAGTCGGGAACGACGTAATTAAGTAACCGCTGGTAGTGGGTAATCATCAGGGTGGCGTTATCGGGTTTGGCGAGTTGATTCACCCCGTTGGCGACGATTTTGAGCGCGTCGATATCCAGTCCGGAATCTGTTTCGTCTAAAATAGCCAAACTCGGTTCGAGTAATGCCATCTGTAAAATCTCGTTCCGCTTTTTCTCCCCACCGGAAAAGCCTTCGTTGACGCTGCGATTGAGGAAGGCTGAATTCATTTTCACCACTTCCAGCCGTTCTTCTACCAAATCCTCGAAATCGAAGGTATCGAGTTCTTCTAAACCTTTATGTTTGCGGTGAGAATTGTAGGCGACGCGCAGAAAATCTAGGTTGCTGACACCGGGAATTTCGATCGGGTATTGGAAGGCGAGAAATACCCCCGCCAGCGCCCGTTCTTGGGTTTCGAGTTCCAGCAAGTTTTGTCCGAGGAAGGTTACCTCACCGCCAGTCACTTCATAATCGGGGTGTCCGGCGAGAATTTTGGAAAACGTGCTTTTTCCCGAACCGTTCGGTCCCATAATCGCATGGATTTCTCCAGCTTTAATTTCCAGATTCAAGCCTTTGAGAATCGGGGTATCTTCTACAGTAGCCGTGAGGTTTTTAACGGAAAGAATGATGTCGCTATCTTCAATAATCATGATGTTTTAGGTTTTGGGGTGAGTATTTTTGGGGTGGGTGGGTTTATCTGAAATGCGATCGACTTATTCGATCGGTTTGATAAAGTCTTCGTGGGCGCGAACCCAACAGGTTTGTCCCGACCAGGGATCGTTAACGGCCATCCAAGTTCGATTGTTGGATTCGGCGAAAACGTCAGTCTCGGTATCCGAATCGGCAACCGTCAGAATATGTCCGTTAAAAAATCGCGAGACAACGATATGACTCCCTTGATTGGGTGGGTGAGTTTGGTAGCAGTTCAAACCGCTCAAGCCGCGATTTGTAACTTCCCAGCGAGGGTGATTTGGGGAATTTGAGGGATAGTTTCCGCGCTCGTTTGTTATTGGGAAAGCTGTAATTTCCAGGGGAGTTTCGATCGATTCGATCCCTCTTAAGGTTCCATCGATCCAGCATCGATCTTCACCATCTAGTCGAACTGGCAACCAACCCGCTTCTCCCTCGTCTATCCCTTCATCGGCGAGAACGATCGCTTCTCCCTCTAAAAATGTTTGGGCGATCGCATCAATCCCATCATTTTCGCCATCAACCGGTACGTTTTCGTAGCAGGCGATGCCGCCGGGTTCCGTCACTTGCCATTGCGTCTGGGATATCGCAATTTTAGGTGCGATCGCAATTCCCAAAAGAATGGGGATTGCGGAAAGTTGAATTAAACCAAACGGCGACTGCATTGTAACTCGTACTCGATCGAAAGCTAAGTTTTAATGAATAGCGATATCCTAAATAAAAGGAATGCATACAAGGTTTTAATGAAATTCTAGCAGGTTTTAAATTCGAAAAACTCTCAAGTTGACTGTTTTAGAATTCTACGAGCTTAATTTTCTCTGGAGTGACATTAAACAGAAGAATATCGCCATCCTTCTGAATGATTTTAGCCCCAATTTTTCTATAAAACTTAACGGCAGATTGATTGGTTTGAATCGCATTCCAAGCCAGATGCGTACAATTACATTGTTTCGCGATCGTCGCCAGTTTTTCCATCAAAGCCAAACCAATTCCTCGATGTCTCATCTCCGATTTTAGGTACAAATCGTCTAACCACAAACTGGGTTGAGCAGTAAAAGACGAATACCGAAAGTAATAGAGCGCAAATCCGACCGGTTGTTTTAGGTTTTCGGCTAGTAAAACTTTAGCAAATGGGACATCACCAAACAACGTTTGAGATAGCTTCTGGGGAGTGGCTTTTAGGATTCCCGAAAACGAACCCATTTGGCGATCGAATTCTGCTTTATTTTGAATCAACGCAAAGATACTTGAAATATCTCCCGGTACGGCATCGCGAATTATAATTTCAGCACTCACTTGAGTATCTCAAAAATCGATCGAGGTGCGGCGATTACACTCAGAAGTTTGCAGGCTAGCATTTCACTCGAGGCTAACCTACAAACCACTGACTCAAAACAGGGAGTGGGAGACTCACTGCTTTATCCGACGGCACCTTCTAGCTTCAAACTCAGCAACTTATCGGCTTCGGCCGCAAATTCCATCGGCAGTTCGTTGAACACGTCCTTACAGAAGCCGCTGATAATCATCGACACTGCATCTTCCTCGGAAATTCCCCGCTGGGTGAAGTAGAACAACTGGTCCTCCCCAATCTTGGAAGTTGAGGCTTCGTGTTCGAGTTTCGCCGCGTTATTCTGCACGTCGATATAGGGGAACGTATTGGCTTCAGCGTTGTCCCCAATCAGCATCGAATCGCACTGGGAATAGTTCCGCGCGCCTTCGGCTTTCGGACCCATCTTCACCAATCCCCGGTAGCTATTCTGAGAACGTCCGGCGGAAATCCCCTTCGAGATGATGGTGCTTTTGGTGTTTTTGCCGATATGCACCATTTTGGTTCCGGTGTCCGCCTGCTGGCAGTTATTCGTCAGCGCCACGGAATAGAACTCACCGACAGAGTTATCGCCAACCAACACGCAACTGGGATACTTCCAGGTAATCGCCGAACCGGTTTCCACCTGAGTCCAGGAAATCTTCGAGTTCTTCCCTTTGCACAGTCCCCGCTTGGTGACGAAGTTGTAAATCCCGCCTTTGCCATTTTCATCCCCGGCAAACCAGTTTTGCACGGTGGAATACTTAATTTTGGCATCGTCGAGGGCCACCAATTCCACCACAGCCGCGTGGAGTTGGTTGGTGTCGAACATCGGCGCGGTACAACCTTCGAGATAAGACACGGAACTGCCTTCTTCCGCAACGATCAGGGTGCGCTCGAACTGTCCCGAATCCCCGTTGTTAATCCGGAAATAGGTGGACAATTCCATCGGACACTCGACGCCTTTGGGAATGAAGACGAAAGAACCGTCGCTAAACACCGCAGCATTGAGTGCGGCAAAGTAGTTATCGGCAATGGGGACGACGCTGCCGAGATACTTCTCGATTAACTCGGGATGCTCTTGCAAGGCTTCGGAAATCGAGCAGAAAATCACCCCAGCTTCGGCGAGTTTTTCCTTAAACGTCGTGGCAATGGAGACGCTATCGAAAATTGCATCCACGGCAACGTTGGACAATCGCTTCTGTTCGGAAAGGGGAATCCCCAATTTCTCGAAGGTGTCGAGCAGTTCCGGGTCGACTTCATCGAGGCTCTTTTTCTTCTCCTGGGTTTTTGGTGCGGAGTAGTAAACGATATCCTGATAGTCGATGGCTGGATAGCGGACGTGAGGCCAGTCCGGTTCGCTCATCGTCAGCCACTTGCGGTAGGCTTTCAGGCGAAATTCGAGCATGAATTCCGGCTCGTTCTTCTTGGCCGAAATCAGACGAATCACATCTTCGCTCAATCCGCGCGGAATGGTATCGGCTTCGATATTGGTGACGAAACCGTACTTATAGGGCTGGTTAACTAGGGTCTTAACCGTGGTCGCACTCATGGTGTTCTCGTGTTGACTCTCAAAGGTCGGGTTCTCTCTAGCCGCGAACGGGGAGCGATCGAGTTTTGAGTCCTCGTTCCTCCCTCGATGGCACCTCGCACTGATTCGGGATACGTCATGACGCGACGTGCAACTGAAATTCTCCAAAACCTGACAACGCGGGGTCAAAGGATAAGGGGCGCCGATCGACTCGCTTACCCTATGGCTTGGCAAAAAGATTGCACGGTGCATTCATGGGGATACGCAATCTATACGTACTGATTCGTCGTGGTGCGAATCTGCTCGGCACTGATTTCTTGTTCTTTCCCGGCAAAATCATTATCCGGGGTCAGGAACAACATGCAGTGACATTCTTTGCGCTCTCGCATGGGAACGCAAGGACAATTCCAATAGGTTGATTTAACTTCAGCCTCTTTATCTTCATAGTGACGGCAGGGACACAGCGGCGCACCCAACGTCTCTTTGTGTTTGGCCAAGCCTTCGATAACCACTGCCGTGATGCTCAAATCCGAGCAGAAATAGGTATCTGTGCGCTTTGCATAGGTTTCAGCAAAGTTGCGCATGGCTTCCAAGCTTTTTTCGGAGGCTTGTTGGGGGCCGTTCTCTACAGTCATAGGGCAGGTTGAAACAAACAGCGTATTCAATATAATGTTAAAACAACACTTATGTTGTTTAACTATTGTTTAGATTACTTTAGCAACAAACATGTTGTCAAAGTCTAATTAAATAATTCTTTACGTAAACCCTGCCACATCGAGCTAGAGAACCACGATCGCCATGGCACTCACTGGGCATCCTTCCACGAAAGAGGATATATTGCAACATTTACTCAAGCGAGGTCAAGCCACCGCACAAGCATTGGCCAAATCTCTCGATATCAGTCCGCAAGCGATTCGCCGCCATCTCAAAGATTTGGAGTTGGAAGGGGCGATCGTCCATCGTTCGGTACAAGTGGGAATGGGACGACCGCAACACGTTTATCACCTCAGCGAAGCAGGACGAAACCGCTTTCCCCACCACTACGACGAGTTTGCCGTTTCTCTATTAGATACCCTTGCCGAAACCGTCGGTCGTGATGGGGTGGGAGCTGTCCTGCAAAAACAGTGGGAACGAAAAGCCATCGCCTATCGAGAGCAACTCGGTAGCGGTTCCCTGAAAGAGCGGGTGGCCAACCTGGTGAAACTGCGCCGTGCGGAAGGCTACATGGCCGAACTGGTGGAATTAGAATCGCCACCGGAAGAACCGGGAGAAGGGTTTGTCATCGCCGAGTACAATTGTGCGATATCGAGCGTCGCCGAATCGTTTCCCAGCGTCTGCGGTCACGAATTGCACATGTTCGCCACCGCACTTCCCGATTGTCAGGTAGAACGCACCCATTGGACGATCGATGGTGATAATCGCTGCGGTTATTTGATTCGCGCTCGCCGGAATTAGATGGGCTTGGGACGCAGGGGGAGAGGGGGAAGACAAGGGGGACAAAGGAGAGAATGTGTTGGCAAACAACTCAACATTTTCTGTTCCCCGTTCCCCATTCCCCGTTCCCCGTTCCCCGTTCCCCATTCCCCATTCCCCATTCCCCGTTCCCCATTCCCCGTTCCCCGTTCCCCGTTCCCCATTCCCCATTCCCCATTCCCCATTCCCCGTTCCCCGTTCCCCGTTCCCCGTTCCCCGTTCCCCATTC
>NZ_JBRJXU010000051.1:0-8079 GCF_057467645.1 Zarconia sp. | reverse complement strand
CTCTCGTAGCTTTGGAGGCTGTGGGCGCTTTGGGCTTTGGGGCAGGGGCAATGGACAATTGACAATGGGTCAGTTGTCACGCAATACCCCTCTGGAGGGCAAAGCATTTGGATATGTCAGGTTTGGTTTGTTGCAAAATTTATCGCCCAAATGCTTGTGCCCCTACAACCTCCCCATTTTTAATTTTTCATTTTTAATTCTCTCCCGCGTCCCCGCGTCCTCCCCATCTCCCAATTCCCCCGAACAGGGAAAGCGCGGTTATCCTGTAGATGTCGAGCGACAATCGGTTTGAAGTCGAGCGATAGATCGGTCTGAGTTTACGCACAATATGTTTACCCCTCCCCCCGCGACTGTTCGGAAGCTGGCGATTTTGAATTTGGGGCCCGGAAGCTTGGAAACGGGCTTTAAGGCGGTAACCCTGCGATTGTTTGCCGAGGAGGGATCGGGGAGCGGTCGCCGGTTGATACAGGCAGCAGGCAGTTTACCGGCTGCCCCAGAACTGCGCGAGCTTTATCGTAAGTGGCAACTCCTCTACCGTTTGATGTCGGAGCGATTTCGCACTTACACCCCAACGCGGGAACTCGAATTTGAGGAATCGGAAGTCACCCACGTGTCCGAGGCGGATTTGAGTCAACTGGGGCGGGAGTTTCAAGAACACATCGATCGCTGGTTCGATGCCGATGAGTTTCGCACCATCGATCGGCAGTTACGACGAGTCCTCCACCCGAGCGATGAAATTCGCTTCATTTTGGAAACGGACGATCTATTAATGCGTCGGTTGCCGTGGAATTTATGGAACTTTTTTGAGGACTATCCCGGTGCGGAGATGGCGCTGGGGGTTCCCGACTACGAACCGGTTCGATCGAAATCGCGCACCCCCAGGGGCGTTGTCCGTATTTTAGCGGTGTTGGGGAACAGTAGCGGTATCGATATCGAAGCCGATCGCCACCTACTTTCCGCCCTCCCAGATGCAGAGGTGGTTTTCCTCGAAGAACCCCATCGCCGAGAACTCGATCGCTACCTTTGGGACGAAAAAGGGTGGGATATTCTCTTCTTCGCCGGTCACAGCCACTCAGACGAGGAGACGGGGCGCATTTCGATTAATCCCACCCAAAGTTTAACCCTCACCCAGCTCAAAAATGCTCTGAAAACGGCAGTCGATCGCGGATTGCAACTGGCAATTTTCAACTCTTGCGATGGCTTGGGTTTGGCGCGCACCCTCGAAGACCTCCACGTGCCCCACATCGCCGTCATGCGCGAACCGATCGCCGATCGCATCGCTCAGGAGTTTCTACGGCATTTTCTGCGGGCGTTTGCTGGGGGAGAGTCGTTTTTAAGTGCCATGCGCGAGGCCCGCGAACAGTTGCAGCGTTTCGAGGATGAGTATCCCGGTGCGAGTTGGTTGCCGGTGGTTTGCCAGAATCCCGCTACCGGACAACCCACCTGGCAGGGATTGCGGGGTCAGTTGCGCCCTCAACTCACCGTGCCGTTGGTGGCAAGCGTGGCGGCGACGGTATTGGTGGTGGGGTTGCGATCGCTGGGAATGTTTCAGGGGTGGGAACTGAAAGAATACGATCGGCTGATGCGATGGCGGCCGGGAGAAGCGATCGACGATCGGGTTTTGGTGGTGGAGGCGACGGAAACCGATGTGCAGGAATACGGCTTTCCCATTCCCGACGGCATCCTGGCAGCGGCGATCGAAAAACTCGAAACCCACCAACCCCGCACCGTGGCTTTGGATATTTTGCGCGATCGCCCCGTGGAACCCGGCCACGAAGACTTGGTACGCCAATTTAAAACCCACGCCCCCATCGGCATTTGCAGCGCCCGCGAGGCTAACAATCCCAATAAACCCGGCGTTGCCCCACCCCCGGACTTGCCGGAACGGTTCGGCTACAGCGATGTCCTCGTCGATCCCGATGGCATTCTCCGCCGCCACCTGGTGTTTATGCAGCCGATGGCTTCCGATCCCTGCGCCACAGACCATTCGATCGCGGCATTGGCTGCCCTCGACTATTTGGAACAAGAGGAGATTTTCCCCCAAGCCATCTCCACCGATCGCATTCAAATTGGCGATGCGATGTTCGATCGGCTGCAAGCCCATCGCGGCGGCTACGGGGATATCGATGCTTGGGGCTTTCAAGTGATGCTCAACTATCGATCGGATGTCGCCCATCGGGTGAGTCTATCGGAGGTTCTCGACGATCGCCTCGATCCGGCGCTGGTGAGCGATAAACTGGTGCTGATGGGTGTCACCGCCCCCATCTCCTCCGATTACTTCTGGACCCCCTACAGCGCCGGAACCTGGCCCCATACGAAAACGCCGGGAGTGTTGGTGCAAGCTCAAGCCATTTCCCAAATCCTGGCCGCGACCCTCGACGATCGCCCGCTGATGCGAATGGGGCATCCCTGGGGTGATGCTTTGTGGGTTTTCGGCTGGGCGGCAGTTGGCGGCGCGATCGCCTCTTACGCTCGGCGCGGCATCGTCGCAGTTGCGATTGTCGGGGCAGCGGCTGGGGTGTTGTACGGCGTTTGCTACGGCTTCTTTGCTTTCAGTGTTTGGTTGCCCCTGGTGCCATCGATGTTGGCGTTGGTTGCGACGAGTGGCGGGATTATTGTGTTTCGGGCGATCGGAACTTTAAAGTCTGGGTGAGCTTTGGGGGCATCGAGAGCAAGGGGAGCAGGAGGGGGAGAGACTTCAACAAAATCACACAATTATTTGGTGTTGTCCGCGCCCGCAGTGGCAACTGCTATAGCAACCAATTCTTTTAGTCAATCACACATTTGTCAAATAAAAACATAATAAAAACCATCCATAAAACGATAAATGTAATTATCCACAATGAAGACAAGAACAAAGATAAAACTTGTGCTTTTTTGTAAAAAACTTTGTGTTCAATCAAAAAAACCGCAAAAATAAATACAATATTGACAGACAAGAGCAAAGCAAAAGCAGTAGCTCCTAATAGCCAATTCTCTTCACTCATACCAGACCAAAAAAAGCTCTTTTCAAAAGTCAAAGCAAAAGTAAAAGCAAGACAACTAGGATCTTCATAAAGTTCAACAGGGAAAACATGATAAATGTGCCTAGCAATAATAATTATTTGAGTGAGCAAATAAATCAACGTCGTCAACAGGATGAATTTAACCTTATTTAACTGCACTGCTAAATAAACCTCTAGATCTAAATTTTTTTATCTTCGATTTTTTATAAAAATAGATTCTTCTTGAGAAATGCATTCACTTTTCTAAAGCTCAATTTAGTTATCGGGAGAATTCGGTGCAAATATGCAAGTTGAGATGAGATGGAACGATTTTTTACAGCACGGCATGGCACGGTGCCGCACACTTTTCCCTAAAAACAACTCCTAGGGTTCGAGCCGATCGCCCTGGACTATAGAGAGATGGGCAAAAATAGCAAACCGAAAGTCGTCCATGTCGATCGAGAATACGATTTTGAAATTACGTTTCTTGCCGATAATTTTGAATCGTTTATTCGGGGATTCGTTCGCAAGACAGAATATGACGATCGCGGTTGAGCGTATTGAAATGATGAATGCATGGGGACGATCGCATTGACTCAAAACAATTGCGAGCCTGTGGGGATCGCCCGCTCGATCGTTCGATCGAAAATTCCCATTCTCCAGGATAATAATGAGGTAGCAACCCTAAAACGACCTCGTGAAATCCATTACCCTCCTCGGATCGACAGGTTCGATCGGTACGCAAACCCTCGATATTGTTTCCCAAAACCCGGATAAATTTAAACTCGTCGGACTCGCGGCTGGCAATAACGTCGAAATGCTCGCCCAACAAGTCCGCCAGTTTCAACCGGAAATTGTGGCAATTCGCAATGAGGAGAAATTGCCGATTCTGCAAGAAGCACTTGCCGATCTCGATCCCCAACCGACGCTACTGGCGGGGGAAGCGGGGATTGTGGAAGTTGCCCGATATGGCGATGCGGAAGCGGTGGTGACGGGAATTGTGGGCTGTGCGGGGTTGCTACCAACGATTGCTGCGATCGAAGCCGGTAAAGATATCGCCTTGGCTAATAAGGAAACCCTAATTGCGGGAGGACCGGTGGTGAATCCCGCCATCGCCAAACAGGGGGTAAAATTGCTCCCGGCCGATTCGGAACATTCCGCGATTTTTCAATGCCTGCAAGGGGTTCCTGAGGAGGGATTGCGGCGGATTATTCTCACCGCTTCCGGGGGGGCGTTTCGCGATTGGCCCGTGGAAAAGTTATCGGAAGTCACCGTTGCCGATGCGATTACCCATCCCAACTGGTCTATGGGGCGGAAAATCACCGTTGATTCGGCAACGTTGATGAATAAAGGGTTGGAAGTTATCGAAGCCCACTACCTGTTTGGGATGGACTACGATGATATTGATATTGTGGTGCATCCTCAGAGCATCATTCACTCGTTAATTGAGTTGCAAGATACGTCGGTATTGGCTCAATTGGGTTGGCCGGATATGCGGTTGCCGCTACTGTACGCCCTTTCTTGGCCCGATCGCATTGCCACCAATTGGGAACCGTTAGATTTAGTGAAAGCCGGGGATTTGACCTTCCGCGAACCCGATCGCCAAAAATATCCTTGCATGGATCTCGCCTACGCGGCAGGCCGGGCGGGAGGCTCGATGACGGCGGTTTTAAATGCGGCGAACGAGCAGGCTGTGGCGCTATTTTTAGAGGAAAAAATTGAGTTTTTAGATATTCCCAAAGTCATTGAAAAAGCCTGCGATCGCCACCAAGCTGATAACTGCTCCGACCCATCTTTAGAAGATATTTTGGCAGCCGATCGATGGGCCAGGCAAGCGGTTGTAGAAGCGAGTCAATCTACCGCGCATAATTTGATTTTTCAAAGCTAAATTCTCTTGAGTTTCGCGCTTCTTGAGAACGGATTTTTCTATAAATTTGTAGGGTGGGCAGTTTTTCTGGCTGTTGCACGGTTGCGAGATCGGCTCGAACCGCCTATCGGTTCCGAGTGGGGTGTACCTTTACGAACGGCTCTGTCAACCGGACAAATGCGATGGGCAACAGCGGAGTTTTCATTGAGATGGAGAAATCGATCGAAGCTCCTGCCCACCCTATGGGCTTAAAAACATGAGCTTCAAAATGCCCATAAAAATTGACCATCGCAAGACCAATCCCGAACGAATCGATCGCCAATGTAGCAACTGCTATAACCTTAGATTAAAAATCGTCATTTTCAGATAGCGAACGGCGGTAAATTCAAAAAAATTTACGAACGTTAAAACATCCCAAAATTTCGTTTAATTTGTTACCATTTGAATCGGAAAATATCCTCAATTGTCATCGGGTGCAACAGGCAACTCACGGGAGAAATGGTAACCAATGGTAGTTATTCAAGATACCCTCATCGGGGCAAATTCATTCCTTGAAGGAACCTTCGAAGACGATCGCATTTTAGGACTCGATGGTAACGATACGTTAATCGGTTTAGGTGGTCGGGATATTTTACGCGGAGGCACGGGAAATGACGTTCTCGACGGTCGAGAAGGGGACGATATCTTATCCGGTGACGAGGGAAATAACTCCCTCATTGGGGGAGAAGGGCGCGATTTATTTATCGTTCGATCGGTTCCCGATTTGGCGACGGTTCCAGAAACTCAAACCATTTTCGACTTTGAAGATGGAGTCGATCGCATCGGTCTTGCGGGGAACATCACCTTTGCCGATTTAGAAATTATCTCCCCCAGTTCGGACACGCAATTTTTCACCGAAGTTCGGCAAATCTCCAGCGGCAACACCCTGGTTCGCCTCCCCCCCAGTCGATCGCAACTCGAACTCGACGCATCGGATTTTACCCCCGTCGATATCCTCGAATTTTCCCAACCCATTTTCCAAATCAACGAAGATGGAACCCCGATTATGGAGGTAACCGTCACCCGCAACCTCACCAGCGGTAACGAAGTTGAAGCCACCATCGCCCTTTCCGACGGAACCGCCACCGCCACCAACGTCGGCGTCGATTTCTTTCCCCTACCCATCGACATTCGCTTCGAGGCAGAGGAAACCGTCAAAACTGTTGCCATCCCCATTGCCGACGACAGCCGCATCGAACCCACCGAAACCTTCAACCTGACCCTGGAAAACCCCAGACGAGGGGCGAGATTCGGGGCGCAAAGTACGGCGGTTGTGGAAATTATCGATAACGATACCGCCGTCCAATTTAGCGCCCCCACCTTCAGTCAGAGGGAAGACGGAACTCCCATCGCCCAGATTACCCTCCTCCGGACGGGGAGACTCGAGGGTGAAGATCGGGTATTACTCGTTCCCAGCGACGGGACGGCAGTTGCGATCGAAGATTACAATATCCCACCCATCGAAATTGTCTTCGCACCGGGACAACTGACGCAAACCGTCACCCTGCCGATTGTCAACGACGAACGGGTAGAAGGGGACGAAACCATCAATTTAGCCCTGGCGAACCCCAGCGAGGGTTTGAACTTGGGCCCACAGAGTACGGCAACCCTGACGATTATCGATGACGATGCAGCCTTGGAGTTCGCGCAACCGATTTTCCAAGTCAACGAAGACGGAACCCCAATTTCTGCGGTGACCGTTCGCCGATTTGGGGCGAGTGACTTCCCCGCCAGTGCGACTCTCACCCTCACCGACGGTACCGCAGTTGCCCCCTTCGACTACAACAACGCACCGCCTCCCATCGAGGTGGTTTTCGAGGCGGGAGAAACCGAAAAAATCGTTCCCATCGGCATCATCGACGATGCAGATGTCGAACCTTCCGAAACCGTGAATTTAACCCTCGTCGATCCGAGTCCGGGAGTCGGTATTGGGGCGGCAAACGTGGCAATCCTCGAAATTGTCGATAACGACGAGATGGTGGTGGTGCCCCCCGAACCGCCGGATATGCCAACGCCGCCCAACCCGCCGACGCCAATGCCGGGAACCTTGCAGTTCGGGGGAAGCAGCTTCCTGGTGACGGAAGAAGGAATCCCCCTGGCTGCAGTGACGGTGGTGCGAACCGATGGCAGCGACGGGGAAGTGCGGGGGACGATCGTACCTAGCAATGGCAGCGCAATCGCCGGATTGGATTTTGACGGCACTCCCATCGAAGTGATTTTTGCCGATGGGGAAACGAGCAAAGTTGTGGAAATCCCGATTTTTGACGATTCTTTGGTGGAAGTGGCCCAAACCTTGAATTTAAGCCTAATCGATCCCCAAGGGGGGGCAACCCTGGGTCCGCAAAATCTCGCCAGTTTGACCATCGCCCGCAGCGATTTACCCACCACTCTGGATTTTGAAGGTCTGAATAACCTCGATCCGGTGACGGATTTTTACGGCAGTCGGGGGATTTTCTTCTCGGGAAACGCCCTGGGAATTCAAAGTGCTTGCGAGGCGATCGAATCCGGTTCTGGGGATGATTTTGCCGGTAATTTCCACGATTCGATCGGGCAAGAAACGGCCCTGACTTACGGGGAAGGGGAAACGATCGTCATGGATGTTATCGATGGGTTTGACAGTCAGCTTGCATTTTCCTACTCATCCCCCTTTCGAGAGCAAACCGTGACTGTTTACGATGGGTTTGGCGGTATGGGAAACGTTTTGGGAACGGTGAATTTATCGATGACCGAAGCGGGAGAATTTCCCAATGCTTACAGCGTTCTGGTACCCGTGACTTTATCGTTTTCCGGTACGGCGCGATCGGTCGCGTTCGGCAGCGTCGCCAATAAAATCGTCATCGACGATATCGTGTTGGGTTAGGGGATCTGCCCCCAGGAAGGTTAAAACCTCCAGGAGGCACAACAAATCGATCGCCAGTTATCGCGGTTTTGGCCAAAGATAGAGACCAGAATCATGTCGGGGCGGGTTTCGCAGAAAGTCTTGCTCTCACTGCGATCTATCTTCGCACCCGCCCTCACCCGATGGAACGTCAGTTTTGGATAAGACTGTTTCCGGTGAGGGCGGGGAATGGGGAATGGGGAATGGGGAATCGGGATGAAGTACTTTGCTCCCCAGCAACCAGATGTAGCCAGTGCGATCGCTTCGCTCATCAAGAGGCTTGCCAACCGCCCGAATCTCACCCAGAGTCG
>NZ_JBRJXU010000050.1:0-12307 GCF_057467645.1 Zarconia sp. | reverse complement strand
CGGAACGATCGCCATCAAAGATTGAGGGAACATTAAGAATCTAAAATCTAAAATCACGCCTAATCTCAACGATCTAAAACCCTAGATGTGGAAGGGGAATGGGGAATGGAGAACGGGAAATGGAAAGTACTTATTTCTTCGATCGTGTCGATCGACTGCGGGGGAAGCAAAGCGGAGGGGTTACGCTATCAAATCCAAAATCTAAAATCTAAAATCCAAAATCTAAAATTCCTCACTCACATCGTTCCAAAAAAGCCACACATTCAACATGAGCTGTTTGGGGAAAGAAATCTGCCAGTTTAACCTTGCGCACTTGATAGATTTCTCCTTGGCACAGTAACTTCAAATCGCGAGCGAGGGTGGCAGGTTTGCAGCTAATATAGGCAATGCGCTGGGGTCGCAGTTGCCGCAGAGAATCGATAACCGAGCGATCGCAGCCGCTACGGGGCGGATCGAGTAACACGCGCTCGATGGGAGCGTCCGTCGCAATTTTGCCATCTAGAGATCGTTCCTCTAAATAGCTCGCAAGCCAAGTTTTCACCTTCCCTTGGTAAAACGTGACATTCTCGATTCCGTTGAGGGTGGCGTTTTGCTGCGCCTGTTCTACCGCAGAGGGCTGACTTTCCAAACCGATCGCCCGTCGCACTCGTTTAGCCAGAGGTAAGGTAAACGTACCGATGCCGCAGTAGGCATCGAGCAAGACCTCATCCCCCTGCAGTTGCCATTCATCGATAATCACCTGTAAGAGGGATTCGGCCGTTTCGGTATTTACCTGAAAAAAGGTATCCGATCGCAGTTGAAACGTCAGATCGCCAAACTGTTCGTGCAAATAGGGTCGTCCGGCGATACAGTGCGTCTGGGAACCCAAAATCCGATTGGTGCGATCGCTGTTGATATTCAAACACACTCCCACCAACTCAGGATAGCGTTCCATCCATTGGGTGGCTTGTTCTTCAAGTCCGGACTGTTTTTGAGATCGACTCACCAGGGTTAGCAAGATTTCCCCGGTGCGACGACCGATTCGTAGGGAAAGATGGCGGAGTTTGCCCTGATTTTCGGCTTCGTTATAAATCGACCATCCCCGAGTCTCAATATCTTGTTTGACTTGGGCGAGTAAGGGATCGAGTCGCGAGTCTTGCACCGGACATTGATTGAGGTTAACGAGTTTGTGGGAGCCTTTTTGATAGTATCCCGCCTGCACCCGTCCTTGGCTCGATCTGGCGAAAGGGTAGGTCACTTTGTTGCGATAACCCAGTTCTTCGCTCGAGACTGGCAGGGGATCGACGGGGGGATCGCTCAAACCGCCGATGCGGGTGAGGGTTTGCGTGACTTGGTGGTATTTGGCTTGGAGTTGGTAATCGTAGCGAATCTGCTGCCACTGACAGCCCCCGCACTTATCGGCGACGATGCAATGGGGTCGCTGTCGGTGGGGAGATGCTTCGAGCAGTTCGTGGAGTTTGCCGCGGGCATATTGGCGTTTGACCCGCACCAGGCGAACTAAAGCGCGATCGCCCGGTACGGTATCGGGAACGAAGACAACGCGATCGTGCGAGCGACCGACTCCATCTCCGGTATCGGTTAAATCTTCAATAGCGACTTCGAGAATTTGACCCTGCTGCCAAAATTCTGTTGATTCTGGGGGGATCGAAGAGTTGGAGACCTGCATGAGTTTCGTTCTGGCTCCTAAAGTCGCTAAACTACTTAATGGAAGGGCGAGATCGTTCGGATCGATCCCCATCGGTTGTTGGAAACTCGATTGGAAAGTCGATCGCCGAATGCCTGTGCCCCTACAATAGTATCTTCAAATACTTCCAATAATTATGAGTGTCGTTAGTCAAGTTATCCTAAAAGCCGATGACGAGCTGCGCTATCCCAGTCAGGGGGAACTGCGCAGCATCGAGTCTTTCATGCAAACTGGCGCGCAACGGTTGCAGATTGTTGAAACCCTTGCTGAAAACGAGAAGAAAATCGTCGACAAAGCCAGTCAAGAACTATGGCGGAAGCGTCCGGAATATATTGCCCCCGGCGGCAATGCTTTCGGTCAGAAGGAACGGGCACAGTGCCTGAGAGACTACGGTTGGTATTTGCGGTTGGTGACCTACGGTCTTTTGGCTGGAGATAAGGAACCCATCGAAACCATCGGTCTCATCGGCGCGCGGGAAATGTATAATGCCCTGGGCGTTCCCATGCCGGGAATGGTGGAAGCCATGCGGTGTTTGAAAGCTGCATCTTTGGCGCTGCTCGGTGCTGATGATGTTGCCGTTGCCGCTCCCTATTTTGATTACATCATTCAGGGAATGTCCTAACCCACAATCTTCTGTGGGGGCGCGCCCATTTGGGGAAGAATGCCCGGACTCAACTCCAGGTATCGTTTCTAAATACGCGCGCCCTTCGAGGATATAAAACGACACCCGGGAGACGCATTTGCCAATTACGGGTTTTGCGCTTCAAGGAGCGATTGATACGCTGCCACGGTCTTGCGCGCGATCGCATCCCAACTGTAATGTTCGATGGCATACCTTCGGGCATGACTTCCCCGCCGCTGGCATTCTTCGGGGTTTTCGAGAGCGGATTGGAGTATCCCGGCCACGGACTCGACATCGCAAGACCCCACCCAACCGGATTCCGATTGGCTCACTTCGCCGCAGATATGCACCCGATCGGAAATCGCCACTGCCGTCCGGGCAACCATCGCTTCGGCAACGGCAATGCCAAAGTTTTCGTAATAGGATGGCAGCACGAACACATCCGCTTGCCGCAACAGCGCGGATTTCAAATCTCCGGTGACAAAACCAACGATCGCTGTAGATTTCGCCAGGGGAGAGGCTGCGATCGTCTGTTGGATTCGAGCTTCGTATTCCGGGTCTTGGGGATTGCTACCCGCGAGGATAAATTGAAACTCGAACCCCTGACTGAGTAATTTTTCGAGAGCGGGAATCAGTAAATCCAGACCTTTTTTCGGTTCGATGCGCGAGAGAAAGAGAATCCAGGGTCGATCGAATTTGAGATTGGGTAGATGGGATTTAAGAGTGTCGAGGGGGTCGGATTCTTCGGGAGGGGTGACACCGAGGGGAATGACTAAATCTCGAGTGGTTGCCCCAAAGCGATCGGAAATTTCCGCTTCTCGAGCGGCGGTAAAATGAAGGGCGGCGGCTCCAGCGATGTTCCCTTTTTCCAAAAGCGTGGCGTAAAGCTGTTTGAGTTGTTTCTTTTTTTGCAAGTCTGCGGGATCGAGAGTGCCCAGGGGACGCAGAATGTAGGGTAAGTTGCGCTGCCGCGCTACCCATGCCGCCGCACTGCTGACGGGGGAAAACAGGGCGTGGATGTGGGCGAGATCGTATTCCGGTGCGTGTTGCCACAGCCAGCGCAGTAAATCGATCGAGAATTTATAGCGGCGGAAGGGAGAACAGCGAAAGTAGCGAACCTGATATCCTTGTTCGCAGACGGGGCGATCGAGGGGAACATCTAGGGGCGGCTGACCGATATCGCCGTTGGCATCGGTGGTGAGAATCGTGACATCGACCCCCTGTCGCGCCAATGCAGCAGAAAAACCCCGTACCATTTGGCTGGGGCCACCGTAGACGAGGGAAATCGCAGGGACGATTTGGAGAATTTTCAGGTTCATGGGGAATAGCTGCTGGAGTTGGACGCAATGAAATCGATCGAGCCGCTAACCCTGACTATTGATTCACCGAGCGCAATTGAGAGGCTCGCACGGTATTAATCTGGCGGTTGAAAAAAACACACCTCGTTTGAAAATCCGATAACTCTATTCTCAGTGTTGTCCTCAACTTTAACCCCGATCGAATCGAGAAAATACTCGTTGAAGATGGATGCAATCCCTAAAATCCCATCACTTTCGCCACATCTTCTAAGTTCGCCTCGATGCCCTGTTTGAACTGAGTTTGGCTGTGGGCGATCGCCGTATCGGGGTCTTTGAGACCGTTTCCGGTGAGAACGCACACCACTGTTGCCCCGGTGGGGACGCGATCTTTGACTTTCAGCAAACCGGCAACGGAGGCGGCACTGGCGGGTTCGCAGAAAATGCCCTCACCACCCAACAGGCGATAGGCGTGGAGAATTTCCTCGTCGGTGACGGCGGTAAACGACCCGTTGCTTTCCTTGGCAGCAGCGACGGCCCGATCCCAACTGGCGGGGTTACCGATGCGAATGGCGGTGGCGATGGTGTCGGGATTTTCCACGGGTTTGCCGTTGACGATGGGGGCAGCCCCGGCGGCTTGGAAGCCTTGCATCACCGGCAGGCGATCGCATTTTCCATGCTGGTGGTATTCCTGAAATCCCATCCAGTAGGCGGTAATATTACCGGCGTTCCCCACGGGGATGCACAGCCAATCGGGGGCGTTCCCCAGGGCATCGACGATTTCAAAGGCCCCGGTTTTTTGACCTTGCAATCGGTAGGGATTGACGGAGTTAACCACTGTAACGGGGTAGTTTTCTCCTAACTCCCGAACGATATCCAAAGCCCGATCGAAATTTCCGTTAATCGCCAGAACTTCCGCCCCGTAGACTAAAGCCTGGGCGAGTTTCCCCAAGGCCACGTAGCCGTCGGGAATAATGACGAACGCCCGCATTCCGCCCCGTTTGGCATAGGCGGCAGCGGCGGCGGAGGTATTGCCGGTACTGGCGCAAATCACCGCTTTGGCCCCGTCTTCCTTCGCTTTAGAAATCGCCATGGTCATCCCCCGGTCTTTGAAGCTGCCGGTAGGGTTGAGACCGTCGTACTTAATAAACACATTGACCTGCTTGCCAATTTCGCGGGCGATGCCGGGAACCTGAATCAGCGGCGTGTTCCCTTCGTGCAGGGTGACGACGGGGGTAGCATCGCTGACGGGAAGGTAGGGGCGATAGGTCTCGATCAAGCCGGGCCATCCTCGGTGAGTCAGGGACGCTGAGGCGGGATAGGGATCGATTCCAGGCAGACTAATGGTCATTCGATTCAGGAAGAACAGGTGTTAGATGGCGATCTTATCTGGGGTGTAACGGCCGAGCGCCTCAAGGGCAAAATACCTAGGCTCGCGATCGGGTTTGCATCAGATGAGAACCTGCCTTCAGTTTACCAAAGCTCGATCGCCTCCCCTAGGGTCAGTTTTGAGGAAAAGTAACCAAGAGGGAGGAAAAACTCCCTCGCAACAGATATCGATCGGGTTCGATCGATATTTTTGGATTTTTTTTTTAATCGCGCCATCCTAGACTTCATCTTTGATAAAGGGCATTCGACAGTCATCCCAACTCTAATAAATGCATCAAATGTTGCAGCAATTTCATAAGATCGGAGTACAATTAGTTTTTGATAATAACTAGGTAAAAATCACTAAAAAACTAGAGTATGTCAACATCCGTATCTGGCTTATCCAAATCTGATTCCCTTGTTAAATCTTCTCGTCCCGACCCGTCTCAATCTGAAACCCGCTTGATACAATCCGTCCGCGCTGTCTACCCAAAAGAGCGACAAATTGAGTTTCTGCACTTGCACGCAGAAATTGACACCCTTCTATTAGAGTTGAAAACGATTAAACAACTCCGCGAAGTCGAACGATCTCAAAAAGAAGCAGCATTGACTCACTAGGGAATCCCCCATTCCGACTTGGCGACAGATGGATGAAGCATTTAGACGTATCCAACATCAAGTATCCAAATGCTTCTCCCCAAGAAAAATGCTGCGTTGCCGCGAGTCAAGATATCAGAATATTCAAAAGCTAAGTTTGCGGCTTTTTAACCCAATAATCCCCCGTCTTGAAGATGGGGGATTCTGTTTTCACGACCGTTACTATTTATCCTCGACCGACTTGATGTCATTACTCCCGATAATGCCGTGGGTTTGCAGGGTATAGTACATTGCTGCCAGACGACGGGCTTGGTCGCGCCGCAGGGTTTGCCAGTTGTTGCGGAATCCCCCTGCTTCCAGCAGTCCGGTATCGGGATTGATGAAGCTATAGGACCGCGCTTCTAAAATCGCCTCTAGCCCCGAGTATCCGGAGTTGTAGGCCCGTTGCAGCCAGCCGATGTAGTGGGGAGTGGCCAGAGGGGCTTGGTTGGCTAAATCGACCCCGGCGACCAACTCCATCACCGAGAGTTCGATACCGTAGGCTTCGGCGGTTTGTTGCAGGGCGACGATATGGGGATACAGTCGTTGCAGTTGCAGCAAATCCGCTTCCTGGGGATTGCGCGCCCCGTGTTGGTAGCTGAAGGTTCCCAGGTTCCACTTGCCGTTACCGGGGTCGCGGTGTCCGCCGTAGTTGCCGGTGGGGCGGCCGTCTACGGTGCGGGTTCCCTCTGCCATGCCGATGGCAATCGAACCGGGGGTATCGGAGTTGGCAAACAAATCTGCCATGTCGTCAAAGGACATCGGTTCGATGGCTTGTCCTTCGGTATTGGCGGCGTCGAGTTCTTCGGCGACGGGATACATCGCCCCGCTACTCACCAATCCTTTATAAAGGAGGGCGGCAACATCGGCGCGGGTAGCATCGTGGTTGGGAAACAGCCAGGGGGTTTCCGGGTCGAGGGTGATGAGGTGATTGGCTAGGGCAATTTCAACACCTTTTTTGGCATATTTTGGAATTTGCGCGGCATCGCGAAAGGCGGTGGATTCGGTGCCTTTCATATCTGAGGTGGCCGCCAGATTCATCCCTTCGACGAGGGCAACCACCAACTCCACGCGGGACATGGGGCGGTTGGGATCGAATTTGGGTTGGGCTTCGGCTTTACTGGCTTTGAGTTTGGCGTTGGCGTTGGTTTCGTTAAAAGCCTGTCTCGCCCAGTGGCTGGCAGGCATTTGACCCAAATTGGTGAGTTGATAGGCGCAACTACCGGGAAAACTCTTTTCGAGTAACGTGGCTAAATCTTTCCAGGTAATGGCATCTTCGGGTTTGAAGGTTCCATCCTTGCGACCGCTAATAATGCCTTCGTCGGCGAGGGCTTCAATATAGTACTTTGCCCAGTGACCGTCTAAATCGCTGAAGGGGTCGGTGTTGCGGGCGGCTTCGAGGGGGGGAATCTCGGGGGGGGCGGTGGATTCGCGATAGCAAACGCAGGGATTGACCTGTTTGGTTGGCTCGCCCTCTGCCGAATCGACCTGACAACTTTCTCGGGCAATCTTGGAAACTTTGGATGCCGCGCCGACACCGACGCTCGTACTTGCGGCACTCGCGCTCATCATCAGGGGCGAAACGGCAAATAGGATGGAGAGAGTAGCCTTCGCAAAGGTCATAGGGCTTTCGATCGCTCGGATAAACGGACTTATTGTATCACTTCCTTTCTAAAACGTATTTTGTCCGGATAGGTTCCCCATCTTCTATTGACGGTTCCACTCGACCTTCACGGGCTTGATTTCTCGATCGTTGTATGCAACTAAATTCGCTTTGACTTGAGATCCCTGCCAGCGAATACCGGTGAGGTAATACTTGTAGTCTTTTCCATATTGAGTCTGGGCTGTTTCCAAAGCTTGAATGCCGGTCTCGCTGCGCCGGGTAAATTCCATGAAACCCGCTACGAGTAATATAAACGCGAACCCAAGGATAAAGAGCATTTTCGGATGAGTTAGACGATCGAATTTAAGGGTAGCTCGTCGAACGGATTCCGTTTGGAGTTGCATATAAACCCACAAACAAGCCGCGATCGCAACAATTTTGTGGAGAAGCCAGAGGGAAAGATTCACCGGTTCGAGGTTCCATTGAGTTGCCAAAAGTTGGGCAGGCTGTAAGGGAAGTACCAAGAGAGAGCCAACGAAGTAAGAGAGTAGTAAGGCAGTTGCCCCAATCACGAAGGGAACGGCACGCAGGTAGCCCCGAAGAAACATGACACCGACGATCGTTAAAATAATCGAGCTAGATGAATAGCTCTGACCTTCTGGTGGTCTGATATGGAAGAAATACACCAGATCGATAATACCCAGTGCGATTAGGAAAATGCCGACTCGCTTCAAAATAGACCGATAGTTTTTCATTCCTCATTATTGTTCTCTGAAATATAAAACCCATTGGCAATCGGTGAGTATTTCGATGGCTCGCGAACAAGTGAAACCGCCTCTCGAAAAACTGCCCACTCTAGAAAATCAGATCGGGATTATCAAATATATTTTTTCCGAAGAAGTTCCTGCCATAGAGTTAAGGACACAGGTGTTGAGTCGAAGATGGCATCAAAAAGTTCGATGAGCTTCAAATCGGTATAGGTTTGCCAATTTCGGTATCGATCGAGTTGTTGCCGGTGGGTCGGCACGAATAAACCCAGCCCCGATAGATTTTGGGCATTTTCCTGTGGATTGGGTAAATGGATCGTACTTTGCTCGATAAAATCGATGAAACGCTCTAAAGTTTCTCCCTCGGCATTGGACTGTGCGACGATCGCAGTGAAAAATTCGATCGCATCGGCTTGGAATTCATCGAAATAAGCGTAAGTGGGAATTCGATGCAGTTCGATATTTTCCAGGTTCGCTGCTAACACCGAATCAATTAAAGGCACGAGATAATCGTTGAGTTGGCAAAACCTCGAATTATCCGTCACCGTATAGCTGGCGTACATATTGCTGCGTTCGTATGCCTCAATTTTGCGCGCGACTTCCTCCCCAGAACTCTCTAGATTCTCCCCCAGCCATTGAAATAAGTTGGGGTAATAGTAGTTGGGTGCGCCGAGCAGTTTTTGGGACGATAGGGTGTACCGAGCAACCTCTGAAATCGTCGAATGAGCCTCGATAGTTCCTTTGTTGCAGTTTTGGAAGAAGAATAGCTCGATGCGATCGCCAATGCTTTGGTTAAATTCGAGAATTCGATCGGCAACACTTTGAATATTCATCCATTGAATAGAATTCCCATCGACTCCCGAATGTATATCGGGACTAATTTCATCGGTATTGCCACCATGTCCGAGAAAGACAATCGCCCAGTGTTTTGCTTCAAATTGCGATCGCGCCCAGGTTAAATACTCGGCAAAGGCATATTCGCTGGCACTATTAGAAATAGGAACTTCTTGGGTTTGCGTTTTATCCTGAGTGAGGATATATCGCTTTAGATTCGGGGTTTCTAAAAAATCCGCTTCAACGGCGACTAAGATATTCTTCGATCGAATCCCACTCGCGATCGCTTCGATTATTTCCGAGCCGAAACGAGATAAATCGTTATCGTAGGGCATCCAGTAAAGGAAAATCCAATCATAAATTTTGCGAGGTCTCTTTCTCTGACTAGAGTTCGGGTTTGATTGGGTCATAGAATGCGATCGAGAATTCAAAAACGATACACTGAAAGCGGTACTGCCTAAAGCGATCGATTGGAGAATCTGGCGACGTTTCATTATCTTTTGTTAAAAAATGAGTTCCTCCAACGACCCCCATTTATCGGAAAATCATCGAACCGAGCAAGTTCCAGCACTGTACGATCCGGAATCTGCGGCAATCGTTGCTTATTTTTTGACAACGGTGGCGGGTTCTTGGCTAATTTTGCAAAATTGGAGAACCCTGGGCGAAAGTCAAAAAATTAAAGATGGAAAATCTTGGTTGTATATTAGCTTAGGTGTCAACTCGATCGCCCTAATCGTTTTTTTTCAAGGCGGTGATGGTTTAATCCTTGGGAGTGCCTTGCGTCTCCTGGATTTACTCGTCTGGTATTTTGTCTGGCAAAAACAGCAAGTTCAATATATTAAAGAGCGCTGGGGAGATACTTATCCTCGAAAAAGTTGTCTGTGGGGATGACGTTTGTCTGAATGGGTTCGCCAGAGCTGAAGTGGAAATAAATTACTGAAATTGATGTCAATCAAATAAAATATTAGAAAAATAAATGTTTTGCCTCGATTTCAGGGAAAATTTGAGGCGCTTCTGCGCAAATCGAGCGACGAGTTTACAAGGGTTCCCCAAGCATGGTAGGATTTTGTCAAGTTTAAAGACATGCTTTGGTTTATAGCTGTATTCGCTTCACCGCTAAATCTTTGCCAAAGCCCTACTACAGCGAAGATAAGGGAAAAATGCGATCGCTCTTCCGGTCAAACTCTCCTTGCTCTCAAAACACAATTTTTTGAGTGAGTATTATTACAGGGATTGACAATATAAATGTTGTTTGTTTTTCGACTCAATTGACATTTCCTATCCGATTTAGCGGCCAAAATATTTTAGTGGCTTTCCCCACGATATATTCTCGGGGAATCGTGCCCCAGCAACGGCTATCGTAGCTATTGTTGCGATTATCTCCCATCACCAAATAAGAATTCGGCGGCACTGTTGCTTCCCACATATTTTGCTCTTCGCCTTCCCGTCGGGAAAAGAAGGAATCATGAGACGATCGCTCTTGCCCGACTTTACTCTCTCGTCTTTAATCGACCGCCAAAGCCAATATCCACAACCATCGTTCCCTCGATAACGACGTTTTGATTTGCACTCAAACACGCTCGATAAAACGATCGGGCAATTTCGGTAGTGGCAAATTTAAAGTGAAATCCCCGACTGCTCAAAAAAACATGTTCTGCAGAAAAACCTCTTTCTGGAACCACTTCCCCATTTCCTAAAATCCTAAATCCGTTGCCACCCGGTGGGCACAGGCAAACCCCGAAAATGCCACCGCATTCAATCCCTGTCCGGGGAACGTACTATCTCCCACGCAGTACAACCCCGGTATCGACGTACGATTGAAAGGCATTCCCAACAAGCCCTTCAGTTTGCGTTGGGGAATGGGACCGTAGGTTCCGTCCTCTCGTCCCAAAAAGCGGCGATGGGTGCGCGGAGTCCCCACTTCCATGTAGTCGAGTCCCGCATCCAATCCAGGGAAAATCGCCTCCAAGCGATCGATAATTTCCCAGGCGGCTTCTTCTTTTTTCGCCTCGTACTCCTGGGAAGATAGCCCCTGCCAGGTATCGATGGTGTAGGGGGTAAAGGAGTGGATGATGTGGTAGCCTTCTGGGGCGAGGTCGCCATCGAGTAGGGTGGGAATCGAGACGAAAATGGTTCCCCCGGAAGCTTCCATCTGTTGCCAATCTTCCAAAAGGATGTGGTGGCATTCCGTTCCTGGGGGCAATACCGACGCTTCTACCCCCAAATGCAAGCTTAAAAAACTGGGGGATTTTTGATAACGCTGCTGCCATCGCTTTTCCGACGGCGGCATTTTGTCTTGCGGTAGCAGTTTCTCGAAGGTATCCCAGCGAGTGCAGTTGGAAATCACCCGTTTTGCCCGATATTCTTCCCCAGAGGTCAGCTTCACCCCCACCGCGCGACGATTTTCGAGGATAATCTCTTTAACTTTGGCTTGGTAGCGAATTTCGCCCCCGGCGTTTTCCAAGCCTTCCGCCAGCTTCTGGGCAATTTGTCCCACACCGCCTTTGGGGTAGTTGATGCCGCCGTAGTGGCGATCGCTAAACACCATCCCAGCGTTAATCGCAGGCGTTAGTTCTGCGGGAACCACCGACCAACAGTAGCATTCAATATCGAGAAATTTCAATAATTCCGGGTCGCTGATATACCGACGGGCGATATCTCCGGCATTTTGGGGCAAATATTTCGCCAATCCCAAACAAGCGAGGGGATTTTGGAAAAAGACGCGCATCAAATAGCCAATTTCTTCGAGGGAAAGCAATTCCATCGAGTTCAGGCAGTTGAAGATGCGCCAGCATTCATCGTAGAATTTGCGAATCCCATCGAGTTCGTGGGGAAACTTATCTCCCAGTTCTTGCAAAAACTTCTCATAATCGCGATGGACTTTCACTTCCAAATCCTTGGGTAGGTGGTAGTGAATTTGCACCGGATCGGGAATGGTTTCGATACTGACATCAACTGCTTCTAGGGCGCGGGTGAGGAGGTTGGTGGTTCCCTTGTCGCCGAAACCAAAAATCATCGAAGCCCCCACATCGAAGCGATATCCCGATCGATCGAAATATCCCGCACTTCCCCCCGGAATTAAGTAGCTTTCGAGAACCAGCACCTTCACCCCTTTGCTGGCAAGCTGGGTGGCAGTTACGAGTCCCCCCATTCCCGAACCGATGACGATCGCATCGTATTCTCGCCCTTGACTGGGCGGGTTGAGAGGGGGTTGCACGGTCTTAGTTGAAGTCATTGAATCGATCGAATCTGGCTGTTGCTACAGGCTGCTGCTATACATTGTACGGCGCTCTTGATGCAAAAAAATTCAAAAAAAAATCGGAGTCGGCTTACCCATAAGCCAGACCCCGCCGATACGCCCTCCTGAATGTAGAGGAGAACACTGTTTCTTTGAGAGGAGAACACTGAAAATAACTATAGACTTATTGAAAAATAATGTCAACACTCTTGAAAGTATTTTTCAATTATTTTTTAGATTGATGGGGAATGGGGAATGGG
>NZ_JBRJXU010000049.1:0-15111 GCF_057467645.1 Zarconia sp. | reverse complement strand
AAGGGGACAAGGGGACAAGGGGACAAGGGGACAAGGGGACAAGGGGACAAGGGGACAAGGGGACAAGGGGACAAGGAAGAGGAGAATTCTTCAATTAAATGTTCCCCAAACCCCACACCCTACAACCCATCTCCCCTACACCCCACCAGAAGCTAATACTTTTGCGCGGCACTATACTGGCGTAGCGATCGAGCAATTTCCTCGACTTCGATGGGTTTGCTGATGTAGTCGTTCATCCCCGCTTCGAGACATTTTTCCCGATCGCCGCGCATGGCATTCGCCGTCATGGCAATAATCCAAGGGCGATGGAGATCTTCCCACTCCCGGTGAATTTGCCGAGTGGTTTCAAAGCCGTCCATTTCCGGCATTTGCACGTCCATGAAGACGATATCGTAGGACTGGTGGCGCAGCACTTCGAGGGCTTCTAAACCATTGTTGGCTAAATCGGCTTCATATCCCAAACGTTTGAGCATTCTCAGGGCAACTTTCTGATTGATTCGGGTATCTTCCACCAGTAGAATGCGCAAGGGCAACTTTCCAGAAAAGGATTCATCGATGACGTTGGGCGGTAGAGAAATCGGATGAAGCGGTTCGGCTGGCGTTTCCGTAATCGGCAGTTCTAAGTCCATCCAAAAGACGCTCCCTTCTCCCGGCTGGCTTTTAACGTGTAGAGTACTGCCCATCATCTCGATGAGTTTTTGCGCGATCGCCAAACCGAGTCCCGTCCCTTCACCGTTATAGCGCGTATTTTTCGCTTGCTCGAACGGCAGAAAGATTTTTTGGATTTCTTCGGGAGTCATGCCAATGCCCGTATCTTCAATTTGGAACCGAAGTTGGCATTGGGGTGGAGCACCATTTTGGGGTTGGGAAAGCGAGCCGAGATTTTCGACGCGAAACGTTACTCCGCCGGATTCGGTAAACTTAATCGCATTCCCGAGTAAATTAATCAGAACCTGTTGCAATCTTTTTCGATCGGCTTGTAGACCTTTCGGCAGAGAAGAACTCAGTTGATAGCGGAAGAAAATTTCTTTTTGTTTGGCTCTCACCTGACAGATTTCTACCACTTTTGTGAGAAAGTCTGGCAGACAAAGTTCGCCGAGTTCGAGTTCCATTTTACCGGCCTCGATTTTAGACAGATCTAAAATATCGTTAATCAGGGTCAGTAAATGGGCGCCAGATTGATAAATAATATTGATATTATCTAATTCTTCCGTCGTCACATTGGGGGAAGCCAACAAAATTTGAGCCAGGCCGAGAATGCCGTTGAGCGGCGTTCGCAAATCGTGACTCATGTTGGTCAGAAACTCGCTTTTGGCTTGATTTGCCGCTTCGGCTTCTTGCTTGGATTGTTGTAGTTGTCGGGTTAAATTTCGCAGCCGCAGTTGAACGTTAATGCGCGCTAAAACTTCTTCTTGCTGAAACGGTTTCGTAATATAATCAACCGCCCCCAGACTCAATCCTTTGACCTTATCCACCACATCGGAAAGCGCCGTCATAAAAATAACGGGAATCTCGTGGGTTTTCTCCCAACTTTTTAATTTGATGCAGGTTTCAAAACCATTCATCCCCGGCATCATAATATCGAGTAAAATTAGATCGGGAGATGCTTTTTCGAGTTTTTTGAGCGCGCTTTCTCCAGTTTTCGCCACGAGCACTTCAAAACCCGACTCGATCAGAAAATCTGACAAGACCTGAATATTGGTCGGAGTATCGTCAACAATCAGTACCTGGGGCTTTTGCATCTCGTCCATGGCGATCGAAAAAGTTTGGCAGTCGGTGGGGGTGACCCAATCGTATTCCCGATGAGTCAAATTGAGTTTAACGTTTTGGCATATGGGGTTCGATTAATTCTAGTATTGCTTCATCTTCAAACGATCGTGCAAGTTCGATGACCCGGTTGGCAAACGGCAAGAATCGCTTGTCGGACTGCCCCAGGCGAGTCGCTTCGCGTTTCATCCGTTCGATGTGACCGATTTGAGCGGCTTCGTACAGGGCGCGCATTCGATCGGGTGGAGGAATAACGAGGGCAGATTCTTCATCTTCTTGAAGATTGCCCGAAGGAGAATCGTTCCTTTCTAAGTTACCCCCTGCTTCATAAATCCATACTAAATCCAAATATTTTTGTAACTGTTCGAGCAATTGCGACTCCCGGACGGGCTTGGGGAGAAAATCGCTACAGCCGACCTCCCAACTCTTTTGCCGATCGAAATTAAATACGCTCGCACTCGAGGCAATGATAATCATCTCGGCTAATTCGGGCAACTGACGAATCTCTCGGGTCATCTCTAAGCCATCCATCACCGGCATGACGATGTCGGCGATAATGACGTCCGGCTGCCCCGAGCGCGCTTTTTCCAATCCCTCGAGTCCGTTGGTGGCTTGCTCGACTTCAAACCCCAAAGGTTCGAGAAAATCCACCAGTACCGCCCGATTCGCCACGCGATCGTCGACAACGAGTATTTTATGCCGGGGACCCTCGTAACCGTTAATCCCAACCGTCGCACTTTCGACTTCGATCGCTTGCCACGACTCGGCCGCGAGCAACTCAACCTCGAACCAAAACCGAGACCCGACGCCGGGAGTACTCTCGACGAGGAGTTCGCTATCCATCATCCGAACTAACTTCCGAGCGATCGCCAATCCCAGCCCGGTTCCCTCGACGTTCTGCGGTTGGACTTCTCCTTGCTCGAAGGGTTGGAAAATCCTTTGTAATTGTTCCGGGGTCATGCCGATTCCCGTATCTTCCACTTGAAAGCGAATTTTCACCGTCGATGGGGTTTTTCCCTCGGATGGATGTTCCCGATTGCCATCGGGAGTTTCCTCGGTATTGGGAGATGAATCAATTTCCCCAACTTTGAAGGTGACGCTGCCAGTTTCGGTAAACTTCACCGCGTTCCCGAGCAAATTCACCAGGACTTGTCGCAATCGCTTCTCATCGGCTCGTACCGCCGGGGGCAGGCGATTGAGCGCCTGATAGCTAAAATCCATTTCCTTTTGTTCGGCTTTGATGCGGCAAATATCGCTGACGCCTTTAAGAAAGGTATCCAAATGAAAATCGCGAAGGTGAAGTTCGAGTTTCCCCGCCTCGATTTTTGACAAATCCAACACGTCGTTAATTAGCGTGAGCAGATGAAAACCGCACTGTTCGACGATCTGGAGGCGATCGAGCTGCTTGGGTGTCGTGTCTCGATCTCGCTGTAGAATTTGAGCGTAGCCCAAAATCCCATTCAGGGGCGTGCGCAGTTCGTGACTCATATGGGCCAAAAATTCACTTTTAGCTTGGTTAGCGCGATCGGCGGCTTGTTTGGCTTTTTCGAGTTCGCGGGTGCGTTCGACCACTCGTCGTTCGAGTTCTTCGTTGGTATTTTGCAGGCGAATAAAAGCCGATTGCAGTTGAGCGGCCATTCGATTGAAAGAAATCGCCAGTTCTCCCAACTCGTCCGATCTCGTGAGTTGCACCCGACGCTCCCATCCCCCTTGGGCTAATTGTCTGGCCGCCGCGTTCAGCTGACAAATGGGATCGGTAATCCAACGTCCCGTCAGCACCCCCACGTAGGTTGCCACGGCTAAAGCCACCAGACATAGAGCGACCGTATTAACGGTATTTTGGCGAATCTGCTCCATGAAATCCACTTCGGGAATCACCACCACGCTCAGCCAATCTAACCCTCGATCGTCTTGTAAGAATCTCACTTGCACCCATTGTCGCGCCCCGTTCTTGACTTGAAAATTCAGCAGTTGTTCCTGTTGAATGGCATCCAAAGAACCGAATCGCTCGAGCAGATATTCCGTCGTCCGAGCAACTAGGGGGCTGGTGCTCTCGATCCCTTGCAAGCGCCGTCCTTCTTCCTCCTCGTCTTCCTCGCTCTCGGATAACTCCGTTTCTGCCTCTTCTGAGTCGCTGACAAAGAGCAATTCGGGTTTAGAAGTGGCCACCACTTCTCCCGATCGTTCGATAATAAATGCCTCTCCAGAAGGACTGATTTCGAGCTGACCGAGAAAATTCGTCAGTTGCGAGAGGGAAAACTCGGCACCCAACACCCCCCGCAGGCTACCGTTGTCATTGTAGATGGGGATTGCGGAGCTAATTTCGAGCCGCGCTTCGTCGGGTTCAAGATTGATGGGACTCCAGGTTGCTTGTTTCGCGTCGATCGCCGCTCGATACCAGGAACGCTCTCGCGCGTCGTAGGGGGTGCTTTGAAATCGCGTCATTCGCTCGCAGCGATCGTTGAGTTGGTAGATGTGGCGTTCTCCCCCGGTAGAGTCATCTCGGACTTTGACGACGATGCGATCGTCCTCCCGACGCTGAACCGCCATTACGTTACCGTCAGGGAATCCAAAAATCAGGTAATCCACCGGATTCGGTTGCTCGATTTGCTGCCAGAAATAGCATTGTAGAGATTGAAAGTCTTCGGGAACCAGCTTTTGAGCAGCAATCGTTGCCAGAATGCTTTGGTGAATTAGATACGGTTTTTGCAGGTAGTCTTGAGTCTGGAGATCGATGCGATCGGCGATCGAATGGCTCAATTGGGTGACCAGATCGTCCACGGCTTTGCGACCGCTGCGGAAAGACAACCACCCGACAATTCCCACCACCGCAAAAATTTGTAATAAGAACGGAACGACGATCGAAGTTCGCAGGGGGGTCCGTCGGAAAAAGTTAGACATTCAGAGTTCCGGAAAACGCAGTTGAGAGGAAATCGGGGTATATTTTCCCCGTTCGCCACTCGCGAGGCAAGAGCGCGATCGATTGCGGGGCTAAACCCATTATGAGCGATCGTCTCACCATCCAAGCGGGTCTGAGACATTTTTTCCCTCCCCTTAAGCCGTCAGCCGTACGCGAGCCAGAGTGAGGGTTTTACAGATTTCCAAAGCCTCAATGCTCGATGCCCGGGAAAACAAAGACATCTTTAAAATGTTAAGTATCGACCTAGACTTCGCTCCATCTTTTAGATAGATTGAAGTTTGCCCGTAGCCATCGAGTTTTCCATCATCGAGAAGCCCAGCCGATTTGCTAATATGCCACCCGAATTTCCCGAGCCACTTCTTGCCGAACAGCTACCTCTCAATATTCTGCTTGCAGAAGATATTCGCGTCAATCAAAAGGTTGCTCTGAGAATGTTTAAACGGTTGGGATACGATGCAGATTTGGCAACCAACGGCAAGGAAGCGATCGAAGCTCTGCACCGCCAGTCTTACGATGTCGTGTTCATGGACGTGCAGATGCCCGAGATGGATGGTTTTGAAGCCACGCGCGCCATTCGAGAAGAATGGCAAAACGACTCTCGTCCCTGGATTATTGCCATGACGGCCAATGCCATGCGCGGCGATCGGGAAAAATGCCTGGAAGTGGGAATGAACGACTATATTAGCAAACCCATTCAAATCGAAGCGATCGAGCGATCGCTTCGTCAATTTGGGGAATTATCTTAACGTCAGGTGCGGGAATCGGGAACGGGGAACGGGGAATCGGGAATGGAGACAAGGGAGGCAAAGATCGTTCGTGGGTTGATTACATCATTGTCCGGCATGGTCCGGCATTGTCCTCAGCGCTAGGCGCGGTTGCTATACAATCTAAAATCTCCCACAATCGGAAATCTACAATCTAAAATTTCACCTCAACCGTGTTTCAAGCCACCCGTCGCCGCCTTGCCATCTGGTATACCACCGTGACCGCGATTTTGCTGCTTTTATTTGCGACGGGGGTTTATCTTTACGTGCGTCAAACCCTCATCGAACGCATGGACGACACCCTCAAACACGTTGTGGAAGTGGTGGAACGATCGCTCGTCGTCGAACCGCTACCGACCTCTAATGCTGAGTATCGCGTGAATATCGAAGCCAGTTTTCGCGACAATGCCGAAACCCTAGATGACGATCGCATCGATCTCGAATGGTTCGATGCTGCGGGAGTGCTAGTCTGGTCTACCTTCAAAGAACCCCTGCAAATTCCCCTGCAATCCGGTCGTCACGGTCAAACCGTGTACCCTCCCCAGGGGGAGTCCGATGGCAACTATCATTTTGGGGCCTTGCGTCAAGTGAGCGATCGCGTGGAAGTGGATCTCCAAGTTCTGGGCTATTTGCGCGTCAGCCATCCGTGGTTTGAGGTGACCAAACCCAGCCGCCAGTTTATTTGGGATTTATTTTGGGGGACGAGTTTGATGTTGGTGTCGGTGGCACTCAGTGGTTGGTGGCTGTCGGGGAAAGCCATGCAACCGGTTGGAGAGTCTTACGAACGCTTAAAACAGTTTACCGCCGATGCCTCCCACGAACTCCGCTCTCCGATTTCAGCCATTCAAACCAACGTCCAAGTGGCCCTGGCCGATCCGGATTTAGCCGCTGGACCCTACCGAGGGCAACTGCAAGCCATCGAACGCCTCACTCGCCGTTTGGGACGGTTGGTGGACGATTTATTATTTTTGGCGCGACAAGATAGCGGCATGGTGGTTCCCCAGCAAAAACAGGTGTTTCTGGATGCGCTGTTGGTGGAGGTGGTGGAGGAGTTGCAGGCGATCGCTGCCGAACAAGAGATCGCGTTGTGCTTGGAAATCGTACCGCCGCCTCACGAGGATGGGTTGACCCTCGACGATATCGATCGGGCGTTTGCCCTCTGGGGAGATGAAAATCAGCTCGCTCGACTCTTGACAAATTTAATGGAGAATGCGTTGCAATACACCCCAACCCAGGGAGAGGCGATCGTCACCCTCCAATGTATTCGCGCGATCGGTAAAAACGGCTCCCATCGCGACCCTCGTCAGTTGCAAGTCACGGTAAAAGATACGGGGATTGGAATTCCAGAAGAGGCGATCGAGCGGGTGTTCGATCGATTTTACCGCGTCGATCCCGCCCGCAGCCACGGGATGGAAAGGTTTGCTCGAGCGACCTCAGCCGGATCGGGGTTGGGACTGGCGATCGCCCGGGCGATCGCCACGAGTCACAACGGTTGGATCGAAATGACCAGCCAACTCGATCTCGGAACGACCGTGACGGTTACCTTACCCCAAGAATCCGGTTCCGTTGTGGGATAAGCCCCAGTTTCCCAACGCTTCTTAGTCGATCCGGGAAGGGGCACGGCAAGAGTGAACCTGTTATATAATAAAGGTCTGCAATTTTGATTTTCGCTACAGGGTTAGATTGGTTTTCGACTAGGTCTCCCCTATGCAGAATCGCTAAAGATAAAAGCTGGAGGCTTTTTGAATGTCAATCTATATAGGTAACCTCTCCTACGACGTTACCCAAGAGGACCTAAATGAGGTCTTCGCGGAGTACGGCGCCATCAAACGGGTGCAACTCCCTACCGATCGGGAGACCGGTCGCCCGCGAGGGTTTGGTTTTGTCGAAATGGAAACCGAAGAGGAAGAACAATCGGCGATCGATGCTCTCGATGGTGCTGAGTGGATGGGACGCGTCCTGAAAGTCAACAAAGCCAAGCCTCGGGAAGACAGGAGACCTAGTGGTGGTGGCCGTCGGTCCTGGTAACCTCGGTCTTTTAAAACCGTGCCTTTCGGTCTTCAATCAGGCCGAAAGCTCTGTTAATTTCTGAAGCTTTGGCACTCTCTTCAGTTACCGCAGGTGGGTCAACAAATTGTCGAGCCCACCCAAAAATGTTTCACGTTGTCTAACGTTCTAGTTCAATTCATTATTAGGTTTAAGGAGGATACAGTATGACCCAAGTCATCCCAGGAGAAAACGAACCCCTGGAGTCTACTCTACGTCGATTTAAGCGCGAAGTATCTAGGGCCGGGATTTGGGCAGATATGAAAAAAAATCGCCATTTTGAGACCCCGATCGAGAAGCGCAAGCGTAAAGCTTTGGCACGTCGCCGGAAAAAGTTTCGCCGCACTCGCAGAACTATGGCTGGGTAGCCGCATTTTTCAATGGATCGATCGAGAAACGAAAACAGCAAGCAGTAACTCGATCGACATTTGGGAAAACCCCATTGCTTTTTCGATCGGTTGATGTTGATTTTAACCCAACGATTTTCAGCCAATCCCCAAACCCCCGCCTCTTTAACCCTGTCGCTCACGGCCTACGAACGAACTCGCAGCCGTCGTCGGGTACAAACTGATGAAGGGGAAGTTGCTCACCTGCAACTTCCCAGGGGGACGGTTTTGCGGGATGGTGACTTACTTAAATCCGAAACAGAAGACACCTGGGTGCGAGTGGTGGCGCAACCGGAATCGGTGTTCACTATCAAAGCCCCAACCCCCCTCAAATTGTTACAAGCTGCCTATCATTTGGGCAATCGCCACGTTCAGCTCGAAATTCACCCAACATATCTACGCCTTTCTCCCGATCCGGTCTTGAAGCAAATGCTCGAACAGTTGCAAGTGGAGATTCTCGAAGAAGTCGTGCCCTTTCAACCGGAAATCGGCGCTTACGGACACCACCACCTTTAGTCTGCGGTGCGATCGTGTTACCCACCGAACCCGAGTCAACTCGAGATTTTTCTCTGCTATACCTCTTGCAACTGGCGAGTCCGGCACTCCCGGTTGGTGCGTACAGTTATTCTGAAGGACTCGAAACGCTCATCGATCGCCAAACGATTACCGATGGAGACCGCCTCGCTGACTGGATCGAACGAGAACTCCGTTTTGGGGCCATTCGTCTCGAAGCAGCGGTGATGCTGCGCGGATATCGGGCGGCAACGACCTCAGATGCTTCCGGGTTAGCCTATTGGAACCAATGGCTTTCGGCCGCCAAAGAAACCGAAGAACTGCGCCATCAAAGCTGGCAGATGGGCAGCGCGTTACGCCGATTGGCCATCTCCCTACACCCATCCCTCGAAGATGCCATGGGCGCATCGGGAACCCCTTGCAATTTTGCGATCGCCTTCGGAATTCTCGCTGCTGGCTGGCAACTCGACGAGAAAGCGGTGCTCCAGGCGTACCTGCAAAGCTGGACGACAAATATCATCGGCGCGGGTATCAAATTGATTCCCCTCGGTCAAACTCTCGGTCAACAGCTTCTCGTGCAACTGTACCCCGAGATCGACAGCGCCACCACCAAAATTTTCACTCTGGAAGACGATGACCTCGTCAGCTGCGGGTGGGGTTTAGCTCTGGCAAGTATGGCTCACGAAACCCTCTATTCGCGCTTATTTCGCTCTTGAAGCCCCCTCAATCTTCTCTCGAACCCAAAAACCTCACAATGTCCATCCGGCAAACACTGCAAGACTACCGCGCAGGTATGACCCTGTACGATCGCTGCCACAAACCGACTTTAGCCGCTCGATGGCAAGCCCTGGCAGACGAATGGAACGAATTTACCCAGTGCCCTAGTTTTGATGAAGCCTGGGATATTCTTCATTCTGCAGGTCGAATCGCGTGGAGCTTGACGGGGATTCCATTTCAACTACTGGCTTGGCCGACGGTCGTTAAGCACGCTCGACGATTTGCCCAACGTGGATGTATTCGCAGCGCGCGCAACTGCCGGGGAGATTGCGCGAGTACCAAGGCTCGATAAACCCCTACGGTGAACCTTTTTGGAGGAGATAGAAAAATTTTTGGGAAAAGGTGTTGACAATGCTCTGAATATTAGTTAACGTAGTAAAGGCTTGAGAAACAAGCCCCCATCGTCTAGAGGCCTAGGACACCTCCCTTTCACGGAGGCGACGGGGATTCGAATTCCCCTGGGGGTACTCAAGCAAAGGTTATAAAAGAGAGAGTATACAACTAGTATGCTCTCTTTTTTTTATTTTCAAATCTAAAAAATTTACTGCTACAGTTTTGAGCAGACATCTGAATCCCGGTGAGACGACTTAAGCAAAACTGACGTTAGAGATAGGGTGCGTACGGAGACGCTACGACTCACTCCGAGCGGACGCGCGCTCTTTTGCGCGATCGCCCCCGTATTTGTCGCCGTATGTCCTGGAACTGCTTGCTGATTTGCCAAGGAAGATCCCGATGACTGAGCTGTTCGTATAAATCTGGCGGGATATCGGTTTCTAATTCTTCTAGCGACCCCAGGAGTAAGCCGATCGCAGTAATTGACCGATAGTCGTTGGGATCGAGATTTTGGAAGTCGACACTTCGCAGGCGAATGAGAATGGGTTCGATAACCTCTTCCACATTTGCCCTTGCTAGGTATAGAGGTGTGAAAAATCCATAATCTTCACGGGTTAAAACCGCATCGAGCAAATATGGAACCCCTTCTTTCGATTCCAAACCGAGAAGAATCAGCGCACACAGCAGCTTGACTTCCGAATCCTTCGACTCTCGAAAGAGTGTTTTCACATGGGGAAGCGCGATCGAACCGAAACGAGAGATTCGCTCTGCAATTGGGAAGCGATCGGGTCCTCGTCTGAGAGCATCCACGGCTTTGACGACCAAAACGTTGGCGATTTCGATCGCTTCCTCGATAGCCAGACCTTGCAGTTCGATTCGATCGGACTCTAAGTTCTCCACCACGGATTGGAGATCGATGTTATAGAGGTTCTCAAGTCTCTGAGATTGAGACTTTTGCCCTTTTTTCCTTCCCCCTTTCCCCTTGCTAGTCATCGGCGTGCCTCACGAAGTGGAAGAACTGTGATGTTCGCTCCCTACAATCGACCCACCAGAGATTCGATCGCCTCAGTATCCGTCGGCAGGGCTGCGGTGAGAACTTCCGATCCCTCTTCTGTCACCAATACATCATCTTCGATGCGAATGCCGCGCACGTCGGCAAATTGAGCCAAACGCTCCCAATTCACCACTTCCCGATACTTCTCCCGATTTTGGGGATCGTTGAGAATGCCGGGAACTTGATAGAAACCCGGTTCGATCGTCACCAGCATCGATTCTTGCAGGGGGCGATGCAGGCGTAGGAAGCCCAATCCAAACCGCTTGCTCCTCGCTCGTCCTTTCTCGTATCCAGCCCAATCCCCCAAATCTTCCATATCGTGAACGTCCAAACCCAGGATATGACCGATACCGTGGGGGAAGAAGAGGGCGTGGGCATCCATTTCCACCAAGTCTTCGGGGTGGCCCTGCAAAATTCCCAAATCCACCAAACCTTCGGCCAGAATTCGGGCCGCGAGCAGGTGAATGTTGCGATATTCGATGCCGGGACGCACCGCCTCGATCGCCCGATCGTGGGCAGCGAGCACCACCTGATACAAATCTCGCTGGGTGGAAGAAAACTTGCCATTCACCGGCCAAGTGCGGGTAATATCGGCCGCCCAGCCGTTGGGGGTTTCCGCACCGACATCGGCCAGCAACAAGTCTCCCGACTTCAGGGGATGATGGTACGCCTCGTTGTGCAGCACCTCCCCGCAAACGGTAACGATACTGTTGTAAGCGCAGGTCATGTTATGGCCGATAATGACCCCTTCCATTGCCCCGCGTACCTGGGCTTCTGTCGTGGCGTTGGCAGTTGCAGCCATCCCCGCTTTGTGGGCTTCGACGCTGACGGCTGCGGCTTGGCGCAATTCCGCCAGAGCTGCGGCATCGTGACGCAGGCGCAGAGCGACGATCGCCCGCACTAATTCTCGATCGATTCCCTGGGGTTCCGTGGGAGAGGAAAGCGATCGCCCGAGAATATGGGCTTGTTCGGCGGCAAGTCCGGGTAGGGGAACCGTCGCCGCCCCAGTCGATCGCGAAGCCAATTCCACTAAAGGAAGCGCCGCATCGGCCCCGATGAGACGGGCGATTTCGTGGCGTTTGGGCATTTCCCCGTGCCACAGCGCGTCTCCAGGGGCGGGATCGTCCATAAATAGTTCCAGCTTGCCCCCCTCTAGGCGAATGGCAGCATTGGGGATGGGAACGCCGCCAAAGTAGAGAAAGTGGCTGCTGGCGCGAAAGGGATATTGATTGGCCCGGAAGTTGCGCGACTGCCGCCGTCCGGACCAGAGAATGATGGGAAACTCGATGTGTCGAGCGAGTTGGGTGCGCCGTTCCCGGAGGGTGGTTTCCAAGGCACGATCGCGAAATGTATCGGACGGGTACTTACTGGTGATGAGCATACTGAAAACGGTCAAACCATTTTTAAGCCATTTTGGGCTGAGATTCGGAGATCGGCTTCGATCGAGGGTAACTTGAGTGGGTTACCCCCACAGCTTGCCCGTTCCTCCGAGTTTCTGCGCGCCCAAAATGGCAGAACATCCTATTTTTCTATGGTAAAAGGTTCGTCCGATCTTGGACGCCCGGACTTGTGGCAGTCGATCGAACCGGTTTCACGTGCGATCGCGATCGCACTCACCATCGTAGAAGTATCACGGGGTAGGGGAGCGAGGATCGCGTCGCAACCCGATCGTTTTCATCGGTTTGTCAGGAAGCGGTCACTTCTTATTTTTTCTTTCCAGGAGATGATTAACATTATAGAAACCTTTTGCTGCCGAGGTTCTACGTTCTTAAGTCTGCGTTTTCCAGGGCGTAGGTTCCCAGCGTCAGTGTTTCTATCTTCTCTATCCCTGGTTCCAAAATTTGTGATTCAGAAATTGATTCTTGGTGCTCACTCTACTTGAAAGTGTCTCATGATGTATTCCTTGACCCCGATCGTCCAAAAAATCCTCGCCTCCGGTCAAATTACCCTGGCCGACCGACAGGCACTCGCCAACGCCGCCCGATCGGAAAATCCCATGGCTGCCAACGAGCAAGTTGAAATTCGCAAAGTGTTCGAGCTGCTCCAAAGAGGCTCTCTACGAGTGGTCGATTGAGGTTTGGGGGCGATCGGGACTTGAGTGCTGCGTTTTATTGCTCGGTTCGATAAAACTGCGCTCGTCTCTTTGAATTCGGTAGAAACCCCGATCTAGAAATGACTCGATCTGGGTTTTTTTCCAAGAGAGAGCAAACGGGTTAAACGTCGATTGCCCCAGTTCGAGCGACCCTATGGTTAAAGAAACGGACGGGCGAGAACTAAACAGGCGATCGATTTCGCATCCACCGGTTCCCCCGCCCGAATCGCATCTTCGAGTTGACTCGGTGTCATTAACACCGTTTCCATATCCTCATCGGCATCTTGCTGGGGAGGAGTTTCCAGTTTTTCCAACTCTCGGGCCAGATACACGTAAATGACTTCGTCAGAGTAACCGGGGGCAAGGAAAAATTGCCCTAAATTCTTCCATTCTTTCGCGCGATAGCCCGTTTCTTCTTGAATTTCGCGCTCGACGGTTTGGGCGGGATCTTCGTTCGGTTCTATGGTTCCTGCGGGAAACTCCAGCAATCGACCGCGAACGGCAAAGCGATACTGCCGCACTAGCACCAGTTGCCCGTCAGCAGTCACGGGAATCGCCACCGCACCGCCGGGATGCCGGATACATTCCCATTCCCCTTCCGAACCGTTGGGAAGGCGCAGGCGATTGACATCGAAGTTGAATCGACGACCTCGGTAAAACATTCGCTGCTTGAGAATTTGCGGCGGTTCTTGACCTGGAAGCATAAGTGTTGATGTGTTCTGTTACAAGGTTTGCTCCGAAAGCTCTACAGTTTCAAAACCGTAGAGCGTGTTTTGTTTTGGGTTTGACCCTCGTTCGGGGATGGACTGACACCCGTTGAATGGGGTTCGTTCCAAGCCTAGAGGGCGATCGCCCGATTGGATTCGGGTTGTTTTTTGTCAATATAGCGCCCCCTGTTTCCCCGATCGCATCCTAAATCGGTCGGATACCCGAACGATCGACTCCCAGCAACAGTTGAGCGATCGTCTTTCCCGAAACCGGTTCGATCCTCTCCGGTGCAATCTCCGCCAGGGGTACGAGGACGAAAGCCCGTTCTCCCATCCGGGGGTGGGGAATTTGCAAGGTTGGGGTATCGAGAATTAAGCGATCGAATAATAACAAATCCAAATCCAGGGTTCGCGGTCCCCAGTGTTGACTGCGCCGACGACCGAAATCTGCTTCGATTTTCAACATAATATCGAGCAGTTGGTGAGGGGGAAGGCAGACTTCTAAAGTCACCGCACCGTTCAAATAATCCGGTTGAGGCGGACCCACGGGTGCCGTGCGATACCAACTCGATCTCCCGGTGACACAGATACCAGGAGTCGCATTCAGGCGATCGATCGCCAGATCGAGTATCTGGCGGGAATTGCCCAGATTGCTGCCCAGGGCGATCGCTGCTAAGGATGAAGATTTGCCCATTTACCGCTCCTTTGGGCGTACCGAACGTTCGATGTTGAAATCAGTCATATTTCTCGATCTCGGCAGTTGGCTCGATCGAGAAACTGCTTAACTAGGGGAGTTTGAGGGGTGATAAGTCCCCTTCGGGTTCGCCAGTTGCTCTACTCGGGACGGTGAGAAGCGACCTCCGGTTGCGCCGTCCGTCGAGTGAGCGCGTCTGTTGCAGCAACCCTCATGAAAATTAAGAGGTTCAATGCCTCGAAAATTTTCAACCAACACGTTTTTCTTTTCCGGAATGTCCATACTTTGTACTGTAGACTAGTAATAGTTGGAGCTAATTGCTCGACTCACTCGACTGACTAAGAGGCAACCGTAGCGGTATAAATGTACTCGGCAGAGATCGGGGAATAGGCGGAGTCACTGGAGTAGAAGCCAT
Source organism: Zarconia sp. (assembly GCF_057467645.1). Classification (NCBI taxonomy): domain Bacteria; kingdom Bacillati; phylum Cyanobacteriota; class Cyanophyceae; order Oscillatoriales; genus Zarconia; species Zarconia sp. The sequence continues at coordinate 643 of NZ_JBRJXU010000049.1, read as the reverse complement.
ACTTAGCCTCGCGTAAAACCGCAAAAACCCACACACATCTAAATAATTTTTCGCCTTGGGAACCAGGGCGACTGCCGGGTTAGAGACTTGCTCTCTATAGCTGTAAGTGCCGAGAAATCGAGCCAAACCAGTGGACGCTGTGTAAGACCCAATCATTTTCGGGTGAAAGGGCAACGGCGGATGAAACCGGAAGCCAGCGCTCTGAAGTAGAGGAGCGTCTGGTAGTTCACATCACCATTATTGTAGAAGAACGTCAGCTTTGGAGAAGAGGTATTCTGCGAGGGTGGGGTTTGGGGTTTGGGGAATAGAAAAGCGTCATCGTCGATTCTGGTGAGTCAGAATATGAGTGTTCGATCGAACACCTCAATCTCATTTTGGAGAATCGCTCTTTCTATCCCACCCCCTTTCTCGGAACTTCAGCCCCGCTGGGCATTACCACCAGCACCATTAACCCCTGGAGTTTAGACGAACGCCAGTGCGCGGATCGGCATAGAGTCGGGAAGTTGGAGTCATGTTTGAGCTTCTAAGTGTGGTAACTTTTCAGCTTATATCATGTTCTACTTCCCTCCTGGCTTAAATTTCAGCCCACAAATTTCACAATTGAGCGATCGCTCAATTGTGGAAGAGCTACAGGGTAAGTGTT